>NZ_LWFX01000961.1:0-12315 GCF_001635175.1 Alcanivorax sp. HI0083
AGGCACCATTAAGGGAGTGCCGTCGGTCATGCCCGGTTTCTGGGGCAGCCACCTGGGTATCATCGACCTGACCCTGGCGCTCAATGAGGACGGCGAAAGCTGGACCATGGTGGACAGCAAGGTGGAAGCCCGGGCCCTGGACCCGGAGGGCGAAGCGGATGCCGCCCTCACCGCCCTGGTGAAACCCGACCACGACGCCACCCTGGACTACATGGGTCAGGTGATCGGCGAGTCCACTGACGACATCTTCAGCTTCCTGGCGGTGGTGAAAGATGACCCTTCCATCCAGATCGTCAGCGATGCCCAGAAAGACTATGTGGAAGACGCCATTGTCGGCACCGAACTGGATGGGCTGCCGGTGCTGTCCGCCGCCGCCCCCTTCAAAGCCTGTGATCGTGATGGCGTCTGTGCCGAGGAAAGCAGCTTTACCGTAGTGCAGGCCGGCGAACTGCAAGTGAAGAACATCGCCGACCTGTACCTGTACCCCAACACCCTGATGGCAGTGAAGGTAACCGGGGCCGAACTGGAGCAGTGGCTGGAATGTTCTGCTTCACAGTTCTTCCAGATCACCGACACCGCCGACCGCCAGGAATTGGTGGATTTCAGTGGCTTCCCCACCTACAACTTCGATGTGATCGATGGCGTGACCTACCAGATTGATGTGACCGAACCGGCCCGCTATGACCGTGACTGCAAGAAGGTCAGCGACGGTACTCGCATCGCCAATCTGCAGTTCGAAGGCGCAGCCATCGACCCGGCCCAGGAATTTCTCATCGCCACCAACAACTACCGTGCAGGCGGCGGTAACTTTGCCGGCACCGGCGGCGATCATATCGTCATCGAATCCCCGGACGAAAACCGCCAGGTGGTCGGCAATTACATCCAGGACAACAGCCCGGTAACGCCTACCGCCGATAACAACTGGTCCTTCGCACCGATCCTGGGTTACAGCAGTGATCTGCAAATCGTCTTCCGGGTACCCAACACCGACCGCGCCAAGAACTTCGTGGCCGACGCGGTGGCCGGTGCCGGCGGCAGCTTTATGGCCTCCCTGCTGGATGACAGCGGCAACGAAGCCATCTACGAGCTGAACCTGCAGCCCTGAGGCATTCATCCCGGCCTGCCATCACAGGGTGGGCCGGGTGACATCGCTGCACCCGAAACCACAAAACTGCCGTTACGGCTCTGCCAACGGTTCGTCGTTTCTGATCCGCAGAAAACTGGCAAAGCGTGGCAGCCCCGTGGCTGTTTTGCCGAAATACTTGTAGGTCACGGTGGTGCCCAATGGTGGCGGCGTTTTGCGCTGTTTATCGGTAAAGCCGGTGCCCAAGCGGAACTGCCGGCCATCGTCCCGCTGCACCACCAACGCCCCCAGCATGCCCCGGTACTTGCCTTTCCCTTCCGTGTGGCCAACCACCACGGCTTCCGCATCCTGGTAGGTCTTCACTTTCAGAATCGCATCACTGCGGCCCGCCTGGTACAGGCTGTCCCCGTGATGCAGCATCAGGCCTTCACCTCCCGCCGCCATGACCTTGTCCAGCCGCTGCAACAGTGCCGCGTGACTGGACGCGGGCTGCTGCTCTATTACGGAAAACGTATAGGCATTACTGGCTGACGCCAGCGCCTTCATTTGTTGAATACGCTGCGAGAAAGGCGCCTCACTGGCGGGCAGATCAAACACCTGGTATCGAATCTGTCGCCACTCCTTTGCATCGGGCTGCAACCGGCGTACCGCAGCGGACACCTGTGCAAATCGCCCGCGCCCCATCCACAGCTCTCCATCCATGGGCGTATCCGGATAACCGCGCACAAACCAGGCCGGCGCCTTGATCACGTGCCCGCCTTTGCTGATCAACTGCTCCCCATTCCAGTAGGCCCGCACCCCGTCCAGCTTTTCGCTGACCCAATACCCCTGCAGCGCCATCCCTTTCTCATAGCTCTGCGCCAGCTGTAGTGCCGGGCCCTGCGCCAGGCACCACCCGGCCATTAACCACAGGCCAATAATGGCCAGCCTTTGTCTGCTCTTCACGGCATCCTCCCCGGTTTATGTCAGGCTGGCACCATGACAGATTCCGGCCGTGCGCCCTGTCCGTTTGCGCACACCGGTGATGTAAGCCATAACAGTTGCAACAAATCGCGATCGGCTGCATCCAACAGGCAGGAGGTAAAAAATTATGCGAATTATCACATTAATGGGATTGCTGGTGATCAGCGCGCCGAGCCTGGCTGCCGAAGCCTATTTCGCCGGTGGCTGTTTCTGGTGTACCGAGTCCGACTTTGAGCAACTGGACGGCGTGAGCGATGCCATCAGTGGTTATGCCGGTGGTGACGAGTTGAACCCCAGTTATGAGCAGGTGGCATCCGGAAACACCGGGCACACCGAAGCGGTCAAGGTGATCTACGACCCCGAGATAGTCAGCTATGCCAATCTGGTGACCTGGTTATGGCAACACATTGATCCAACCGATGCCAACGGGCAATTTGTGGACCGTGGTAAACAGTACCGCAGCGAAATTTTTTATCAGACGGCTGACGAGAAGAAAATCGCCGAAGCGTCACGGGCTGCCCTGGAAAAAAGCGGCCGTTTCGACAAGCCCATCGTTACCGATGTCACCAAACTGGATACCTTCTATCCGGCCGAAGACTACCACCAGAACTACTACAAAACGCACTCCATCAAGTACAAGTACTACCGCTATCGCTCCGGCAGGGACCAGTTCCTGGAAGAGCACTGGGACGACCCGAGCCACCGGCCCTGGCTTGAAAAAAAGGTCACCCAGTCATGGCAGGGGCCGGATAATTTTGAGCGCCCCAGCGACGAGGAACTGAAAAAATCCCTGCCGGAACTGGTCTACAAGGTCACCCGCGAAGATGCCACCGAGCGCGCCTTCCAGAACCGTTACTGGGACAACAAGGCCGAAGGTATTTATGTGGATGTGATCAGTGGCGAACCGCTTTTTTCGTCGAAAGACAAATACAAGTCTGGCACCGGCTGGCCCAGCTTTACCCAACCCATTGATCAATCCTTTATCACCGTGCACGAGGACAACACCCTGTTCACCACCCGCACGGAAGTACGCAGCCGCTATGCGGACTCTCATCTTGGCCACGTTTTCGGAGACGGCCCTGCGCCCACCGGGAAACGCTGGTGCATGAACTCCGCCGCGTTACGGTTTGTTCCCGTCGATCAAATGGCAGAACAGGGTTACGAGAAGCACCTCTCGTTATTTGAATAATTCTTTTGCAAAAAAAAGCGCGAGCAGTTTTTACTGTTCGCGCTTTTTTCATGTCAATTTTTCGTTCTCTCTTACTGTTTTTTCAATTTCCCTGCACCGTTGACCAACAGCAATAAGACACTTCCGGCAATAATACCCAACACCAGATTCGCCAGCATGGGCGCCACAGCACTAAGGAAACCCGACAACGGCAATGGCGCCATGGCGTCGTCCAGATGATGCAGCGCATCGTGGCTGCCCGGCAGGCCATGAAGCAAAATTCCACCACCTACCAGAAACATGGCCGCCGTACCCGCAATAGAAAGAAACTTCATTAAACGCGGGGCAAAGCCCAGCAACATTTTCCCCAAAGCCTCACGGGCTTTTCCGCCTTTTTGCTTAGCCGTCTCAATCAAATGCAAGCCCGCATCATCCAGCTTGACGATGCCGGCCACCAGACCGTAAACGCCAATCGTCATGGCGATTGCGATGACACTCACTACCATCGCCTGCTGAACGAAAGGCGCGTCTTGCACTGTGCCCAGAGCGATCACGATAATTTCTGCGGAAAGAATAAAATCGGTGCGCACCGCACCTTTGATTTTATTTTTCTCAAAAGCGACCAGATCCATATCCGGGTCTGCCATGGCTTTAAGTTTTTCTTCATGGTGCTGAGCATCCTCTTTGCCATGAAGAAATTTATGCGCCAGTTTTTCTACCCCTTCGTAACACAGGTACGCCCCTCCCAGCATCAATAGCGGCGTAATCAACCAGGGAAGAAAAGCGCTGATCAACAGCGCCGAAGGCACCAGAATGAACTTGTTGCGCATGGAGCCTTTCGCCACCGCCCACACCACCGGCAGCTCACGTTCCGCACGAACGCCGGAGGTTTGCTCCGCATTCAATGCCAGGTCATCCCCCAGCACCCCTGCGGTTTTTTTTGCCGCCACCTTGGTCATCACTGACACGTCATCAAGCACCGTTGCAATATCATCCAGCAACGTCAACAAACTGGTTCCTGCCACGTCATTTATCCTTAAACAATGGGATCAATCCGAAAAATCGTATCGACAAGCCTATCACGCCTCCACACTCTCTTTATCAGGCAGCGGCAAGCGCGGCCGGTTAATGGCGATCGCGGCGATACCGGCAATGGCCAGGGCCCAGCAATAATGAATGGAACTGATTAGCGCCAGGGGAGACAGCTCAGCGATGGAGCAGGCCAGCAGTACCTGGGCACCGTAGGGAATCAGGCCCTGCACCACGCAGGAAAAAATATCCAGCAGGCTGGCAGAACGGCGCAGGTCCACGCCGTGATCGTTGGCAATGTCGCGGGCCATTTCGCCGGTGAGCACGATGGCCACGGTGTTGTTGGCCACAAAGATATTGGCGAATACCACCAGCAGGGCAATGCCTACTTCGCCTGCTTTTTGCAGTGGCAACTTCAGCAATCTTGTCAGCCCGTGAATCCGCTCGATCACCCAGCGGGTGCCGCCCTGATCCGTCATCAATTGTGAGAGACCACCAATCAACATGGACAGCAGCATGATTTCGAACATGCCTTCAAAGCCCTTGTAGATAGCCCCGTTCATGGTGGCGAGCGTATAGTCCGGCATCATCACCATGCCGGTGATCCCGGCAGTGACAATACCCACGATCAGTACCGCCAGCACGTTCAGCCCACTGAGCGCCAACCCGAATACCAGCAGGTAGGGCACCACCAGCGCAAACCGGAAGGGCTCGGCTTCTACCTGGTGCTCACCGCCACCCAGCACAATCAACAACAGCACCGTCAGCACTGCCGCCGGCACGGCAATCCAGATATTGACCCGGAACTTGTCCTTCAACGACACGCCCTGGCTGCGAGTCGACGCAATGGTGGTATCGGAAATCATCGACAGGTTGTCGCCAAACATGGCACCACCCACCACCGCACCCAAGGCCAGCGGGACGGACAGTTCCGTGGCCCCGGCAAAGCCAACGGCAATGGGCGCCGTGGCCGCAATAGTGCCCATGGAGGTCCCCATGGCGGTGGCGATAAAGGCAGAAATCAGGAACAGGGCGGGCAATACCCACTGGGCAGGAATGATGGTCAGCCCCAGCTGCACGGTGGCCTCCACACTGCCAATGCTCTCACTGACGCTGGCAAACGCCCCGGCGAGCAGGAACACCAGGCACATAAGCAGCAGGTTGGGATGACCGATCCCCGCCAGCAGTCGATCCACGCTGGCGTTGACCCGCTGACCGGCCACCCGCGCCATCAGCATGGACAACACGATAGCTGCCATGGCCACCACCGGTGCCTTGATCTGGTAGAAGGCGAAATCTTTCCCCAGGGAGGTGTAATACAAGCCACTGCCGAGAAACACGGCCAGAAAGAACAGCAAGGGAAGAAGGGGCCAGGCGCGGGGAATGACGGCGTTCTGGGTCTTGGCTTCGCTCATGAGTCGCCCCGATCATTGAATGATCAGCCCAGTGTAGAGATTTCATGGCAGTGACGGTAGCAACCCCCGATACGAAACCTGCCCGCCTGCACGCGCAAGGCATTTCAGGAAAGCCACTTACTCATGCGTCACTCCCGGCGCCTGCAGACGCAAGCTGAACATGGCCGTCAGTAACGCAACGCCAGCGGCCAACACCAGGCTAAATCGCAGCCCCACCATAAAGTTGGACGACTGAGCCAGCAGTGCCCCGAACACCGCCACCGCCAGCGCACCGCCCACCTGACGACTGGTGTTGAACACCCCGCTGGCGGTACCGGTCAACGGGGTGGGCACGCTGCTGAGCAACACCGCTGTGATTGGCGGTGCGATCAATCGGGAAGGAAACACGGAAACACGAGGAAACACGGGACACGCATAAATTTAATCAGCAAAAATAGCAATTTACCATCCCGCCAGGCTTTGCCCCGCAATCCATTTGCGTCCCGTCATCTGTGCGTACTCTTTCAGCTTATCCAACGCACCCAATGCAATGGGCTTCCGCTGCTGTTTCGGCTTCATATGGGCTAACCACGCCTTCTCATCTATTCCCAGACGATCCAGCACACCTGCCGCATGTGCTGAGATTGCGCCACGCTTGTCATCGCGGACAGCCCGGCCTGTGCTATCGACAAGCTCCAGATAGTCCATTAATCGAAAACGGCATACCGTATCGTCATCCTCTGCTTCCGCTGTATTTGCAGCAACCATCGGCAGAAGTGTGGGCTTTAGGTTGTCTTCAGACTCTGACATAACGGCTTCTGAGCGTTGCTGAATCGAAGTGTAATCGGACTCCTCAGGTGTTTCTGCCATAGCCGCGCGCACCGGGTTGAGATCCACATAGGCCATACACTGCAGCACCGCCTTCTCATCCAGCAAGGCCTGGCATTTGTAGCGGCTTTCCCAGAACCGGCCCTTACAACAATCTTCCTCATTGGCCTTACGGGCCAGATACTCATTTAGACACTTCATGAACCAGCCAAGGTCATACAGGCGCTCACGCCAGGTTTGCACGATCTCCAATGCCTTAAGCGTTTCCGCGGACTCAGTCTCTCCCTTGAGCCAACGTGTGACGATCAATGGCCCTCTGAATAACTGCATCCACCGGTCTGCCACTTCCTGATCAGACCAGCCCAAGGCTTTCTTCTGGTTAATACGAAGGACTACATGGTAATGATTGGACATCACCGCATAGGCACAAAGGTCGATGGCAAACACCTCACCCAACACGGCAAGGCGATCCACCACCCATTGGCGGCGATGCTCATAATCCTGACCGGAATAATGATCCTGACCACACAGAAAGGCCCGCCGCACACAGCGGCAGATACAGTGATAGTAAGACGTGGAATCCAGCGAAACCTGGCTATAACGCGCTCGGGTCATTACAAGCCTCCTTGCTTATCCATCACCCAACACTACTGACTACTCAAACCCAACTACATCAGAAAACAACCACAAACCCCGTAAGACATTCCCCAATTCATGCGTGTCCCCGATTAGTTTTGGGGGCGCCCTGCGCCGGGTACTGGCAGACTGGTGCCCGCCCTTTGACGGCTTCTGCCTGTGCTACTCCGGGCGCCGCAACATCAGCTCCGCGTTCCGCCTGGTCATCGACCGCCTGCGCTACGACCCGGCAAGGGATTAACGCCCCACTGTAGGAGCGGTGGTTCCACCGCGAACCGGGTAAGCCGTGCCACGGCTATCGCGGTCGAACGACCGCTCCTACAAAATCGCCTGCTACCCCACGCCCACCGCAGGAACGTAGCGCAGCGGAGTAACGCACGCAGCGCGGCCCCGAAGTGGTGAGCGCAGCGAATAACCAGCCTGCTGGCGAAAAGACAGTAACGAGTTGCGAGATGCGAGTTTCGAAAGGCAAAACCTGCAAGCCGCTCCGGCCAGGTTTTCGCAGCTCGAAACTCGTAGCTCGTAGCTGCTTTTTCAGAACGTATCCACAAACGGCCGCCCACCGTGGGTACCCGTCTTGAACCCCGACGCATTCAACCCGCGCAGGATCCACTGACGCGTGTCCACCGGATCAATCACCGCATCGATCTCCAGGAAGCTGGCCATGTTCAGGGCCTTGCCCTGTTGATACGCCTTGGACACCAGCTTGTTGAACAGACGCTCCTGACGCTCGGGGGTCGGCTGGGCCGCCAGTTCCTTGGCGAAGCCAAGCCGCACGGCGCCTTCCAGCCCCATGGCGCCGAACTCGCCGCTGGGCCAGGCCGCGATGAACAGCGGCGAATGGAAACTGCCTGCCGCCATGGCCTGGGCACCCAGACCATACCCCTTGCGCAGCACGATGGTGAGAAACGGAACGGTAAGGCTGGCAGCGGCCACAAACATGCGCGACACATGGCGTACCGTTCCCTGCTTTTCCGCTTCCGGGCCGACCATGAAGCCAGGGGTGTCGCACAGGGACACCATGGGCAGGCCGAAGGCTTCGCACAGCTGCATAAAACGCGCTGCCTTGTCGCCACCCACCGCATCGATGGCACCGCCCAGGTAAGTGGGATCATTGGCGATCAATCCGAACGGTTTGCCTTCGATTCGTATCAGCGCCGTGATCATGCCCGGCGAAAAGCCCCGCCGCAGTTCCAGCACCGAGCCGCTGTCGGCAAGGGTCTCGATCACGTTGCGAATGTCGTAAACACGGGTACGCTTTTCCGGAATCTTGTGGCGCAGTTCGCGCTGGTCCGCGACCTGCCAATCCTCAACCGTGCCCTGAAAATAGGACAGGTACTGTTTGGCCACGGCCACCGCGTCGGCCTCATCGTCCACCGCGATATCCACCACGCCGGTGGCAGTGTGCATATCCACCGGGCCCACCTGTTCCGGGGTATAACGGCCCAGGCCACCGCCTTCGATCATGGCCGGACCGGCCATGCCGATGGTGGAATCCTTCGTGGCGATAATCACATCACAGCAGCCCAGCAAGGCCGCGTTACCGGCAAAGCAACGACCGGAGCCGATCCCCACCAGCGGCACCTCGCCGGACAGTTTTGCCATGGCCGCAAAGGTGGGGCAGTCCAGTCCGCCCACACCGACAAAGTCGGTATCACCGGGGCGGCCACCGCCGCCTTCGGCGAACAACACCAGCGGCATTTTCCACTGCCCGGCCAGTTGCAGCAGGCGATCGGTCTTCTTGTGATTCATCACCCCTTGGGTACCGGCGAACACGGTGTAGTCGTAACTCATGGCCATGACCCGACCCGCCTGCTCACCCACCTGATCCGCGTTGACCGTACCGGTACCACCGATCAGCCCATCCGCCGGACTCATGGCCTGCAGCTCTTCCGCACTGCGACGGCGACGCTGGGCCGCCAGCGCCATGGCGCCGTATTCCTGAAAGCTGCCAGTATCCAGCAGATCATCCAGGTTTTCCCGGGCGGTTCGCTTGCCCTTGCGGTGACGTTTTTCCACCGCCTTCGGGCGGCCTTCGTCGCTGATGGCGTGATGACGATCCAGCACCTCGGCCAGGTCCTTGCGGATATGGTCCAGATCCACGCTTTCTTCCGTGGCGATGGCGGGCCCATCCACCTCGCCGGGCTCCACAAACAACAACGGCGCGGCTTCATTCAGCGCATCGCCCTCCTCGGCCGCCAGGCTGTGAACCCGACCCGCCATGGTGGCGCGAATTTCAAACTCCATCTTCATGGCTTCCAGCACCGCTACCACCTGACCTGCCTGCACGGTCGCGCCCTCATTGACCAGCACGGACACCAGTACGCCAGTGGTGGGGCTGAGCAAGGCATCGCAGCCAGTAGGAATCGCCACGGTTTCCATGGTTTGAGCCGATCCAGCGGCGGGCAATTCCGCAGACACCTCAGGCAGGGCCGCCAACAACTCGGCAAGATGACTTTCCACATAGCGTGTGGTGACCGCATTGGCCTGCACCGCGTCACTGGTCAGCAACGCCTGCAAAAGTGGGAGGTTGCTTTGTACGCCGGCGATACGGGTCTGTTTCAGTGCTCGGCGGGCGCGTTGCAATACCGCCCCGTAATCCGCGCCTGTCACAATCAGCTTGGCCAGCAGGGAATCGTAGGCCGGGCTCACCGCGTAACCCGCATAGCCGTAGCCATCCACCCGGATCCCTGGCCCGCTGGCAGGCTCATAGGCCGTCAGGGTACCGGCGGACGGCGCGGTGCTGCCATCGGCCTTGAGGGTTTCCATATTCAGGCGCAGCTGTACCGCCATGCCGTCACAAACCGGCGGCGTATCCAGCTGCAGGTCCGCCAGGCTGGCCCCCGCCGCCAGACAAATCTGGCTCTGCACCAGATCTACCCCGGTTACCTGTTCCGTGACGGTGTGCTCCACCTGCACTCGCGGGTTGGCTTCCATAAAGTAGAAACGACCCTGTTCCGGCTCCACCAGAAACTCGAAGGTGCCGATCCCCAGATAGTGCACCTCGGCGGCCAAAGTCAGGGCACTGTGGATGATGCGATCGCGCAGGGCAGGATCGAGACCTGGCGCCGGGGCAAATTCCACCAGCTTCTGGTGGCGACGCTGCAGGGTACAGTCGCGCTCCCACAGATGACTCACCGCCCCACTGCCATCGCCCAGCACCTGCACTTCCACATGCCGTGCGGCGGTGATGAGCTGCTCCACATAGACCGCCGCATTGCCGAAGGCCGCTTTCGCTTCCGACTGGCAACGCTGATACGCCGCTTCCAGATCATTGGGGTCAGTGACCGCTCGCATACCGCGCCCGCCACCGCCGCTCAGTGCCTTGATCATCACGCCACTGCCGTCCAGTGACGCCATAAAGGCTTTTGCCTCTTCCAGCGACACCGCCTGCGCAGTGCCCTGCACCAACGGTACCTGACACTTCGCCGCCAGCGCGCGGGCCGCCGCCTTGTCGCCAAACAACCGCAGGGTCTGCGCTCCCGGCCCGATCAAGGCCAGCCCCGCCTGGCTGCACTGCTCGGCAAAATCCGCGTTTTCTGCCAGAAAGCCATAACCGGGGTGGATGGCCTCACAGCCCTGCTCCCGGGCAATGGCAATCAGCTGCGCGCCCTTCAGATAGGCGGGCACACCCCGGCCCGGCAACGCCACCGCCTCATCCACCTGACGGGTATGCAGGGATGCCTGATCATCTTCGGCAAACACCCCCACAGACCGAATCCCCAGATCCGCACAGGCATTGGCAATACGAATGGCAATCTCACCACGGTTGGCGATCAGGATGGCAGAAAACGGGACGGACACGGCGGACTCCAGTCTTAGATTCGACGGCAAAGACCACAGTGTAGCCAGTTGGGGTTATCGATGGCATTGATCGGGGTGCATGGAGGGGTATGCATTGGGTTAATGCTGTCGGCCGGCTCAAAAGGCCATCCAGCTAGCAATGAGTCCGTGTACCGGAGTCTGGAGAGGCGACAACCCAAGGGTTAGCTTAGTTGACGCGTCCTTCTGGTCCGACCCTGACTCCTCGAACCGGTCCAGTCCAAGAATCCACTCTCCTGACCCACGGATCACCGCCCAGAAACGACGAACCCCGCTCAAGGCAGGGTTCGTCAGCAACCTGAAGCCCGGCATAGCCGGGCTCGTTATTAACTATTCACTATTAATTATTCACTGCTTTTATTCAACCGTCACTGACTTCGCCAGATTCCGCGGCTGATCCACATCTGTCCCCCGCAGCACGGCCACATGATAGCTGAGTAACTGCAACGGCACGGTATAGACGATGGGAGAGATGGTTTCCGGTATCGCCGGCATGTTCAGCACGTGGATACCTTCGCCTTCTTTTACGTGGGCGTTCTTGTCGGCGAACACGTACAGCTCGCCGCCACGGGCGCGGACTTCCTGCAGGTTGGATTTCAGTTTTTCCAGCAGTTCGTCGTTGGGGGCCACGGAGACCACCGGCATTTCGCTGTCTACCAATGCCAAGGGGCCATGCTTCAATTCACCCGCTGCATAGGCTTCGGCGTGAATGTAGGAAATCTCCTTGAGCTTGAGCGCCCCTTCCAGCGCCACCGGGAACTGTACGCCACGGCCCAGGAACAGGGCATGGTGTTTTTCCACGAAGGCTTCGGAAAGTTTTTCGATGGGTTTGTCCAGCGCGGCAGCCTGCTCGATCAGGTTGGGCAGCTGGCGCAACTCTTCCAGGATTTTTTCAATCTCGTTATCCGCCAGGCCTTTTTGTCGGCCCAGTGCCAACACCAGCATCAACAACCCAACCAGTTGGGTAGTAAACGCCTTGGTGGAGGCCACACCGATTTCCGGGCCGGCCTTGGTGAGGAACACCAGTTCCGATTCGCGCACCAGGGAGGAGCTATCCACATTACACACCGCCAGGCGACCCACGTAATTGGGTGACTGGGTGTCGCGCAGGGCCGCCAGGGTATCGGCGGTTTCGCCGCTCTGGGAAATGGTGACGAACAGGGTGCCTTCCGGCACCACGTGCTTGCGGTAGCGGAACTCGCTGGCCACTTCCACCTGGCAGGGAATGCCAGCGATATCTTCCAGCCAATAGCGGGCCACCATGCCGGCGTGGTAGCTGGTACCGCAGGCGACGATCTGCACGGTCTTAACCTTGTCGAAAATCGCCGGGGCTTTTGCGCCGAAGGATTCGATCAGGCTTGCCGGGTTGTCGATGCGACCTTCCAGGGTTT
>NZ_LWFX01000962.1:0-2860 GCF_001635175.1 Alcanivorax sp. HI0083
GAGGCACCCGAGTCGAAATTCGTCCTTCTGCGCTGGCGCATAATGCGCGTCTGGCCCGGCAACTGGCTGATGGGGCTGAGGTGTTTGCCATGGTCAAGGCCAACGGCTACGGGCACGGCCTGTTGCGGGCGGCGGATGCCATGCACGACAACGTGTCGGGCCTGGGGGTGGCGCTGGTCGAAGAGGCACGTGCGCTGCGAGAAAACGGCATGACCTTGCCGATTCTTGTGGCCGAAGGCTTCTTCGATGCCGAAGAGCTGAAGGAGGCGGAGCGGCTATCCCTTGAGGTAGTCGTGCACTCGTTATGGCAAGTGGATTTGCTGCTGGCCAGCCCTTGCCCGGTGCGCATCTGGTTGAAAGTGAACACGGGCATGAACCGTCTTGGTTTTCGCCCGGACACGGCCCTGCAGGCAGCGGCGCAATTGCGGGCAGCGGGAATGGCACCGGTGGGTGTCATGAGCCATTTTGCCTGTGCGGATGTGAGTCAGGATACCTATTCCGAGAAACAGCTGCTGGTCGCCGGGCAGATCGCGGAGCAACTGATGCTGCCGTTATCGGCGTCCAACTCGGCAGCGCTGCTGCGTTACCCCCAGGCCCGCGCGCAGCGGGTGCGTCCCGGCATCATGCTGTACGGCTCGTCTCCTTTCGACTGGCAAACGGCCAGCGAGCTGGGCCTGGCGGTCAGCCACCGGTTTACCGCCCGTGTAATTGCCATTAATGCGGTGGAGGCAGGTGAAAGTGTGGGCTACGGCGCGACCTGGACCACAGCTGAACCCTGTCAGGTCGGTGTGGTCGCCGTGGGCTATGGCGATGGCTACCCGCGGCATGCCCCCAGTGGTACGCCGGTGGCCGTGAACGGGGTTGTCACGCAATTGGTGGGCCGTGTTTCCATGGATATGCTTACCGTTGACGTGACCGGGCTGGGTGCCAGTGTGGGTGATGAGGTGGAATTATGGGGCGACGTGGTGGATGTGGATGACGTTGCCCGCGCCTGTGGCACCATCAGTTATGAATTATTCTGCCAGATCACCGCACGCCCGGAACGCATTGTCGTTTAATCCGAAGGCCGCTGTAGAAACGTAGCGCAGCGGAGTAACGCACGAAGTGCGGCCCGGAGGGTGAGCGCAGCGAATAACACCTCTTGAGGTGCGAACAAAACAGTTACGAGTTGCGAGTAGCGAGTTTCGAAAACCAAACCTATCAGGCCCGGCAGGTTCCGGTTGTGCTTTTCGCTACTCGAAACTCGTTACTCGCTAACGCTCGTATCCGCACCTCAAGCGGTGTTATTCGCTACGATTCTGCAGTGGCTTTGTAGATAGCAATACACGAGAAGGACTTGTTTGTGGCCAAGAAAAAAATCGCGTTTGTATGCACGGATTGCGGAGCGGATTTTCCCAAATGGCAGGGGCAGTGCCCGGCATGCAATGCCTGGAATACCTTGCAGGAATTTGTCCACGACCCTGCTACGCCATCGTCGAAAGGGGCGGGCAGCCGCGGCGGTTTTTCCGGGCAGCTGTCAGAAGTGCAGAACCTCAACGATATTGTGCTGGAAGAAACGCCACGCATTGGTTCCGGCATGGGCGAGCTGGATCGCGTGTTGGGCGGGGGGCTGGTGCCTGGCTCGGCGATCCTGATCGGCGGGCACCCTGGCGCCGGTAAATCCACCTTGCTGCTGCAGACACTGTGCAAACTCTCGGACAGCCAAAGCTGCTTGTATATCACCGGTGAGGAATCCCTGTCCCAGGTGGCCATGCGCGCCGATCGTTTGAAACTTCCCAAGGAAAAACTGCGCCTGGCGGCGGAAACGGATGTGGAGCAGATTCTGGAGCTGGCCCGTAAGGAAATGCCGCGCATCCTGGTAGTGGATTCCATTCAGGTGATGTTTCTCGCGGCGTTGCAGTCTGCGCCGGGGAGTGTGGCCCAGGTGCGCGAATGTGCGGCAGCCCTGACCCGCTTTGCCAAACAAACCGGCACCGTGTTGCTGCTGGTGGGGCACGTTACCAAGGACGGCACCCTGGCAGGGCCCAAGGTGCTCGAGCATATGATCGATTGCTCACTGATGCTGGAAGGCTCCACGGATTCCCGCTTTCGCACTCTGCGCGGCCTGAAAAACCGTTTCGGGGCGGTGAATGAGCTGGGGGTGTTCGCCATGACTGGCGAGGGCCTGAAAGAAGTGAAGAACCCGTCTGCCATTTTCCTGAATCGGGCTGATGAGATTGCCTCGGGCTCGCTGGTTACCGTGGTCTGGGAAGGTACACGACCGTTGCTGGTAGAGCTGCAGGCGTTGGTGGATGCCTCCCATTTTGGCAACCCCAGGCGTATCTGTGTGGGACTGGAAGGTAACCGACTGGCCATGTTGCTGGCGGTGCTGCATCGTCATGGTGGTATCCAGGTGGGCGATCAGGATGTGTTCATGAATGTGGTTGGCGGGGTCAAAGTGACGGAAACCGCCGCGGACCTGGCCCAGGTGCTGGCGATTGTGTCCAGCTTCCGGGACCGTGCGCTGGAGCGCGAGTTGGTGGTGTTTGGTGAGGTGGGGTTGTCCGGCGAGATCCGGCCTGTTCCCCAGGGGCAGGAACGGCTTTACGAAGCGGTGAAGCACGGCTTCAAAAAAGCCATTGTGCCCAAAGCGAACCTGCCCAGAAAACTGCCCGACGGTGTGGAGATTATCGGCGTCAGCAATGTGGCCGAGGCGCTGGAGTACCTTTGATTATCGCTCGTTGAGAGCAGGCGAGAAGGATTCCGACTTCGGTATACGTGCCCGGTTGTTCGAGCCGCAGCCAGGGCCGCACATTGCGGTGCGGCCCTGGTGCGAAGAGAGGATCGGCGTTTTATCTGCCCTATGGTTTCACAAAGGTGG
>NZ_LWFX01000963.1:0-10987 GCF_001635175.1 Alcanivorax sp. HI0083
GGCCGCCAGAGTGGCGGCGTCCTTGGGGACGCGCCAGCGCTTTGATACGGTTTTCGCCAGCCGGGCGCTACGAATTTCATGGGCGATATGCCGGGGCCATTCTTCCTCGGGCGTTTTGCCCTTACCCAGATCATGACAAAGCACAGCGTAACGGGCCGTCAACGGCAGGTTCAGTCGGCTGGCCTGTTCCAGGCACAGCCATTGGTGCACCAGGGTGTCCACTTCCGGGTGGTGGGCTTCCGGTTGGGGAACGCCATCCAATGCGGCCAATTCGGGGAACAGTTTTTCCAGCGCGCCACAGGCATGCAGCACCTGGAAAAAGACCTGGGGATCGCGTTCCATGAGGGCCCGGCTGGTTTCTTTCCAGACTCGTTCCGCCACCAGATAATCCAGTTCGCCGCTGTCACTGAGCTGGCGCATCAGTGTCAGGGTGTCGTCAGCGACGCGGAATCCGAGCCAGTAATAACGGGCAGCGAATCGTGCCACGCGCAATACCCGCAGCGGGTCTTCGGCAAAAGCGGGGGAAACATGCCGTAGCAAGCGGGCTTTTAGATCGACCTTGCCATGAAAAGGGTCGACCACCTCGCCACCTTCTGAGCGCGCCATGGCATTGATGGTCAGGTCGCGGCGAATCAGGTCCTCTTCCAGGGAGACATCGCTGGCGGCATGGAAGGTGAAGCCACCGTAGCCATGGCCGGATTTTCGCTCGGTGCGGGCCAGGGCGTATTCTTCCTGGGTGTCGGGGTGCAGGAATACCGGGAAATCCTTGCCCACGGGGCGAAACCCGTTGGCTTCCATTTCTTCCGGAGTGGCACCAACCACGACCCAGTCCTTTTCCGTCACGGGGAGGCCGAGCAGGGAATCCCGCACCGCACCGCCCACCAGATACACTTTCATCTTGTTTACCTGTGAGTTCTTGAGCAGAATGGTCGCATGCTTTCTATCGTACTGAAACTAAGGGGCTGAAGACGGTGCATCCTCGTCTCTGCTGGAGTTCATTTTTTTGTCTGACTGCGCTGGATGAGGCGCGGCATAGTTCGCTATGTGAGTCTCATCCAGCGCAGTCAGACGGAAAAAGGGGCCCAGCCCTTCGGGTTGCGCCTGAAAGAGCGGCACTCGTTGTTGCTCGTCGCTCATTTGGGCAAGCCAAACATCGCTCCTCGCGCCTAGATTGCCGCTCTTTCAGGCACAACAGAGGCGAGGATGCACCGACTTCAGCCCATTACTCTTTGATGCTGGTCGTCGACCGCTGTGCACGCAAATGGCGTGCGCAGGGACGACGGCTGTGTGACTGAAAGTTTCAGTTATCAAAAAAGGCCGCAGCGTCCCCGACCCGCGGCCTTTTTTCGTTTTGGGGGTTTGCAGGTCGGTTTTAGTTGCGAGTTGAAAGTTCAAAGTTGAAAAGCGCGAAATAGGGCCTTGTCACTCATTGATCGTTATCGCCGCGCTGCATGATTAATAGAGCGAAATACTCGCCGTTTGCTTGCGGCGCGGTGAATGAGGTGTTCGGTTGGCTCCTGTCTTGATCGCGCCTTTCAACTTTGAACTTTCAACTCGCTCCTCTCAAACCTAGGAGAACGACATGCCAACCCTGGCAGCGTATTTGATCGTGGTGGCGGTGTGGGCAACCACGCCGTTGGGGATTAAATGGAGTGGTGAGGCCATGGCGCCACTGGCGGCAGCCGGTGTGCGTATGGGCATCGCTGCGCTGCTGGGACTGGGCTGGTTGTGGATGAAAGGCCAGCCGTTGCCGCTGCATCGCCGGGCGCAGCTCAGCTACCTGGCGTCCCTGCCGGGTATTTTTGGAGCCATGGGCTGTAGTTATATGGCGGCGGCGCACCTGCCTTCCGGGTTGATCTCGGTGATTTTTGGCCTGGCGCCGTTACTTTCCGGGCTGATGCTGCAAGGCTTGCCGGGTGGGGTACGGCTCAATCGCTGGCATTGGAGTGCCTGCCTGATCGGCCTGGCCGGATTGGCATTGGTATTTGATGACAGCCTGCATGTGCTGGTTGCCGGGCAAGGCATGGGGGACCGGGGCGTCGGTTTGCTGTGGATGCTCAGCGCGGTGACCCTGTTTGCCGGCAGTGGCATCGCCGTGCAACGTGTGGCCGCCGGGCTGCAGCCCATGCAGCAAACCGTGGGTGGCTTGCTGTTGTCGTTACCCTGCTACGCCGTCGGCATGTTGATTACCGGGCAGACGTTGAGTTTTAGCGGTGACTATCGGGGCCTGTCCGCCATCCTGTATCTGGCGGTGTTTGGCTCGCTGTTGGGTTTTTACTGCTACTACCAGGTGCTGGCGCGCTTGCCTGCGGCCACCGTGGCGCTGGTGACGCTGATAACACCGGTGTTGGCGCTGTCGCTGGGTAGCTTGTTCAACGGCGAAAGCCTTGGTGCTTTGGTGCTGGCAGGCGCTGCATTGATTGTGCTCGCGTTGTCGCTTTTCTTGCTGGGGGATCACAAGGTGCGCCGCCAGCTGAAGCAAATGGCAGAGTCAGAGGCAGCCGCTACCCCGGATCCGGTGCCGTGATGTCAGCCTGGCCCGGATCAGGAAATAACGGTGGGCGGTGGCATGCTGAATTCGTTCAGTACGCTGCCGTGCTCAACACTTTCCAGGCGGACCTCGNACTGCCACAAGCGGTGCAGATGGCGTAGTACCTCGCGGGCACTGTTTTCATCCAGGGGCCGGCCGCTGCTGCGTTGGTGGCGCAAGGTCAGCGTGCGGTCGCCGTGGACATTGGCGTTGACCACCTGGATGTTGGGTTCCTGAATGCTCAGGTTGTATTGCTCTGCCAGCGCATCACGGACCTTGCGGTAACCTTGTTCGTTATGAATGGCGCCCACTTCCACGTAGTCGTTACGGTCGTCGTCAGCGATCTGGAAAAACTTGAAATAGCGGATCAGGCGCGGCGAAAGAAACTGCTGAATAAAGCTCTCGTCCTTGAAGCTTTCCATGGCGAATTTCACCGTGGCCAACCAATCCGATCCGGCGATTTCCGGGAACCATTCCCGGTCTTCGTCGTCCGGGGTTTCGCAGATGCGGCGGATGTCCTGGAACATGTTGAAACCCAGGGCGTAGGGATTCATGCCGCTGTAGAAGGGGGCAGTGAACGGCGGCTGGTAAATCACCTGGCTATGGTTCTGGAGAAATTCAAGCATGAAGCCATCCGTGACTTTCCCCTGATCATAAAGATCGTTCAGCAAGGTGTAGTGCCACAGGCAGGCCCAGCCTTCGTTCATTACCTTGGTCTGGCGCTGGGGGTAAAAGTACTGGGCCATCTTTCGCACGATACGGATGATTTCCCGCTGCCAGGGCGCCAGTAAGGGGGCGTTTTTTTCGAGGAAGTAGAGCAGGTTTTCCTGGGGCTCAGCCGGAAAGTTCGGGGTCTCCTCGCGTAATTGAACGGCAGGCTGTAACTGCGGGAAAGTGCGCCAGAGTTCCGAAATCTGTTTCTGCAGTGACGCTTCCCGTTCCCGTTGCCGGCGTTTTTCCTCCACGGCGGAAATGGGCGAAGGGCGCTTGTAGCGGTCCACCCCGTAGTTCATCAGCGCGTGACAGGAATCCAGGGTTTCCTCCACGGCCTTGACGCCATGGCGTTGCTCACAGTCCGCAATATAGTTTCGGGCGAATACCAGGTAATCGATGATGGACGAGGCATCTGTCCAGGTTTTGAAAAGGTAGTTGTTCTTGAAGAATGAATTATGTCCATAGCTGGCATGGGCGATGACCAGCGCCTGCATGGTGATGTTGTTTTCTTCCATCAGGTAGGCGATGCAGGGGTCGGAGTTGATCACGATTTCATAGGCCAGGCCCATATGCCCGCGCCGGTAACGCCCCTCGACTTCCACGAACTGTTTGCCGAATGACCAGTGGTTGTAGCCTACCGGCATGCCCACGGAAGAATAGGCATCCATCATTTGTTCGGACGAAATGACCTCGATCTGGTTGGGGTAGGTGTCGAGGCCATATTTGTTATGGGCCAGATCCGCAATGGCTTCGTCGTAGCGGGCCAGTAATTCAAAATCCCAGTCAGAGCCCTCTGAAAGAAACATGCTCAGGTCTCCATGCGTTTTTTGAACAGCTCGCGAAATACCGGATAAATCTCCCCGGGCTCATCAATCTGGGCCATGGAAAAAGCAGACGGGTGTCGCTGCATAATGTTCTGGTAGTGGTCCCAGAGCGCCTGATGAGCCCGTGGCATGACCTCCACGTAGGAAAAGTACTGCAGCTTGGGAAGCAGTTCGTCTTCGATCAGTTTGGCGCAGGCGGGTGAGTCATCGTTCCAGTTATCACCGTCGGAGGCCTGGGCGGCATACAGGTTCCATTCGTTAACCGGATAGCGTTCCTCGATGATGTCGCGGGTTAGCTTCAGCGCGCTGGATACGATGGTGCCGCCGGTTTCCCGGGAGTAGAAAAATTCTTCTTCATTAACTTCCTTGGCGCTGGTGTGGTGTCGGATAAAGACCACCTCGGTGTGCTCGTAGTTACGCTCAAGGAACAGGTAGAGAAGCAGAAAGAAACGTTTGGCCAGGTCTTTCATGTCCTGATTCATGGAGCCGGACACATCCATGATGCAGAACATGACCGCCCGGCTGACCGGCACCGGGACTTTGACATGATGGTTGTAGCGCAGGTCCACCGTGTCCAGAAAGGGAATGCGTTCTACCCGGCGTTCCAGTCGGGCGATCTGTTCATCCAGCTCCTGCAAGCGTGCTTGCCGTTGTGGCGACTGATCCTGTTCGAGAAGCGCATCCCGTTCGGCTTTCAGGGTGCGTATTTTCTTGCGCGTGGCGGCGGTGAGGGCGCGGCGGCGCATGGAGGCCTGGCGCATGGAGCGGACGATATTGATTTTGGCGGGCATGCCCTGGCTGACGATGCCGCCGTGACGATGTTGAAAGATCTGTGCCCCTTCCAGGTGACGCTTGAGAAGATTGGGCAGCTCCAGGTCTTCAAACAGGAAATTGAGGAACTCCTGTTTGTCGATTTCGAAGGCGAACTCGTCATTGCCCTCGCCCTGATCACTGGCCTGGCC
Organism: Alcanivorax sp. HI0083; assembly: GCF_001635175.1. Taxonomy (NCBI): domain Bacteria; kingdom Pseudomonadati; phylum Pseudomonadota; class Gammaproteobacteria; order Oceanospirillales; family Alcanivoracaceae; genus Alcanivorax; species Alcanivorax sp. HI0083. Next base: position 5,031 of record NZ_LWFX01000963.1, read on the forward strand.
CTCACCAGACCCACCTCCGCCGCCACCGTCCGGGCGGCGAATGCGGTCTCCCTGATGAAATTCCTGGTTGCCCGGGTGGACGATGCTGCGTTGCCCGCCGGGGCCGTGATGGAAAATGGGTTCGGACAGGTCCTTGCGGGGAATGCTTATCCGCTCACCTTGCTCCATGTCCTTGATGGAACGGCGGCTGACCGCATCGTTGACGGCATCGCGAATGTGCGAACGATAGCGGCGCAGGAAGCGCTGCCGGTTAACGGTGCTTTTGCGTTTATCGTTCAGGCGACGGTCAATAATGTAGCTCATGGGCTTCCTCCGGAAGCAGCTTCAGGCGACACGCTTGACGCAACAACGTGGGTGGGACTTGGGCGTTTTTTGACGTTGTCTCCGCGATCGCGCCAAGGCGTAGAGAGAGCAATGCGTAACGCTAAAACCGTTATTTCGTGTTGTTGCGTGTTACGTGAAGCATGCTGCGTCTCCTATTGCGCCTTACGCACCCGCAGGTACCACTCGGACAGCAGGCGTACCTGCTTTTCCGTGTAGCCGCGGGAGACCATGCGTTGCACGAAGTTATTGTGTTTACGCTGGTCGTCCTCGCTGCCTTTGGCGTTAAAGGAAATGACGGGCAGCAGGTCTTCGGTGTTGGAGAACATTTTCTTTTCGATCACATCGCGCAGTTTCTGGTAGCTGAGCCAGCTGGGGTTCTTGCCGTGGTTGTTGGCGCGGGCACGAAGGACGAAGTTGACCACTTCGTTGCGGAAGTCCTTGGGGTTGGAGATGCCGGCCGGTTTTTCGATTTTTTCCAGGTCTTCATTGAGCGCCTGGCGGTCGAATATTTCACCGGTATCCGGGTCGCGGAACTCCTGATCCTGAATCCAGAAGTCTGCATAGATGACGTAGCGGTCGAAAATGTTCTGGCCATACTCGGAATAAGATTCGAGATAAGCAGTCTGGATTTCCTTGCCGATGAACTCTACGTAGCGCGGCACCAGGTATTCCTTGATAAAGCGACGGTATTGTTCTGATTTTTCCTGCGGGAACTGTTCCTGCTCAATGCGCTGCTCGAGCACATGAATCAGGTGCACCGGGTTGGCTGCTACCTCCGAGTGGTCATAGTTGAATACCTTGGAGAGAATCTTGAAAGCAAAACGGGTGGAGAGCCCGGCCATGCCCTCATCCACGCCGGCCATGTCGCGGTACTCCTGCATGGATTTGGCGTGGGGGTCCACGTCTTTCAGGTTCTCGCCGTCATAAACGCGCATCTTTGAATAAATGCTGGAGTTCTCCGGTTCTTTCAGCCGGGTAAGTGTGGAGAATTGTGCAAGCATGTGCAGGGTATCCGGGGCGCAGTGGGCATCACGCAGGCTGGAGTTGCGCAACAGCTTGTCGTAGATCAGCACCTCTTCGGTGACGCGCAGGCAATAGGGCACCTTGACGATATAGACCCGGTCGATAAAGGCTTCGTTGTTCTTGTTGTTGCGGAAGCTATGCCACTCGGCTTCGTTGGAATGCGCCAACACCATGCCATCGAAAGGGATGGCGCCCATGTGCTCGGTGCCGTTGTAGTTTCCTTCCTGGGTGGCTGTGAGCAATGGGTGCAACACCTTGATCGGTGCCTTGAACATTTCCACGAACTCAAGCAGGCCCTGGTTGGCCCGGCACAGCCCCCCGGAAAAAGAGTAGGCGTCCGGATCATCCTGGGAGAAGTCCTCCAGCTTGCGAATATCCACCTTGCCCACCAGGGCGGAAATGTCCTGGTTGTTTTCATCACCGGGTTCGGTTTTGGCCACCGCGATCTGGTCGAGAATGGAGGGGTAGCGTTTTACCACGCGAAACTGGCTCAGGTCGCCACCGAATTTATGCAAACGCTTGACCGCCCAGGGGGACATGATGGTGCGGATATAACGGCGGGGAATACCGTATTCCTCTTCGAGGATGGGGCCGTCTTCTTCCGGGTTGAATAGTGTCAGTGGCGAGTCGTTTACCGGCGAGCCCTTGAGCGCATAGAAGGGCACTTTCTGCATCAGCGCCTTGAGCTTTTCGGCCAGGGAGGATTTGCCGCCACCCACCGGCCCAAGCAAATAGAGAATCTGTTTCTTTTCTTCCAGGCCCTGGGCGGCGTGCCGGTAGTAGCTGACGATGTTTTCGATGACGTCTTCGAGCCCGTAGAACTCGTCGAAGGCGGGGTAGCGGCGGATAATCTTGTTGGAGAAGATTCGTGACAGGCGAGGGTCTTGCGCGGTATCGACCATTTCCGGTTCGCCGATGGCCATCAGCATGCGCTCAGCGGCAGTGGCGTAAGCGCTGGGGTCGTTCTTGCACAGTTCCAGGTACTCTTCCAGCGACATTTCTTCTTGCTGGGTCGCATCAAACCGGGCCTGGTAGTGGCTGATTATACTCATGCCTGCTTCCTCCTGGCGGAACGCACATTGTCACAACAAAACTACATGAAGGGTTTTTCCTTTATCGATAAAAGTCAGTCGGCTATGGCGTTAAGAAAGGGGGAAACGGGCTGCGCGTCATCGCCGCCTGAACGCATGTCTTGGCTTTAGCATGGAACCAAACGGCGGAACAAGTCAAAGAAAAGCGGGCAACTTTTTTTAAAAAAATGACGAGGTGTCGGTAACGTTGACCAGGCGTGTTGTGCGGTCGCCGGGCGGGTTTCCCCGCAGGCATAAGGGAACCTGCGGATGGCGGAAAGGAAACGACTCGTGGTGCTTAACGACGGATTAGCAGTCGCACTGGATGCGTACCTGATCGTCCAGGCGCAATGCTGTCAAAGTGCCACCCCAGACGCAGCCGGTATCCAGTGCGTCGACCTTGTCGACTCCGCTGTGGCCTTCCAGGGCAGCCCAGTGACCGAACAGGATGCGGGTGTCGGTGAGTACCCGGCGGGGGTGCAGGAACCAGGGCATGAACCCGGCGGGGGGCTGGTCGGGCTCGCCTTTGCTGGTCAGGTCCAGCTCGCCGTCCTGATCCACGAAACGCATGCGGGTGAAGTGGTTGGTGATCACCCGCCAGCGGTCCGTGCCGCTGAGTTGTTCGTCCCAGCCGGCGGGGGTGTTGCCGTACATATGGGTGAAGAAGGTGTCGGCGGCGTCGCTGCGGAGCACGGTTTCCACTTCTGCGGCCCGCCGGCTGGCCTGCTCCAGTGACCACAATGGCGGAATGCCAGCGTGGGTCATTACTGCGTTGTGTTCCGGCAGGGGAATCAGCAGGGGCTGTTGTTGTAACCAACCGAGCAGTTCGGCGCGATCCGGTGCATCGAGGATCTCGCTGAGGGTATCTTTGCGTTTGCTGCGGGAGGTGCCGTCGGCCACCGCCAGCAGATGCAGGTCATGGTTGCCCAGCACGGTATGCACGTTGTCACGCAGGGCGTGGACGCGGCGCAGGGTGCCCAGCGAGTCCGGCCCCCGATTGACCAGATCCCCGGCCAGAAACAGGCGGTCACGATCGGCGTTGAAGCCGATTTTCTCCAGCAGACAGTCAAACGCGCCCAGACAGCCCTGCAGGTCACCAATGGCGTAGTCGCTCATAAGGCGCCTCCGGTGATAAACCGGACGCAGGATGCCTGATGCCTGACGCTCCCGCTGTGGCGGGTTTGAAAAATGATGGCCGGAACGGCCATGCGTCGGGCGTCAGGCCTTGGGCATCCTGCGTAATCAGTGCAATGCATGCGGTACCGCAAGGGTGAAGGCGGGGATTTGTGCGTCAAAGTGGATGCCATCTTCGCCAATCATCTGGTAACTGCCACGCATGCTGCCCACTTCGGTTTCCAGGATGGCGCCGCTGGTGTAGCGGAAGGTCTGGCCGGGGGCGATATGGGGCTGTTCGCCGATGACGCCTTCGCCGTGGACTTCCTGTACGCGCTCGTCACCATCGGTGATCACCCAGTGGCGGGTGAGCAGGCGGGCGCTGACGGCGCCCTGATTGTGGATGCTGATGTGGTAGGCAAAGACCCAGCGATCGCTTTCTGCGTCGCTCTGGTCTGGCAGGAATTCGGTTTCCACGGATACCCGGATGTCGTGGCGGGAGTCGCCGTTGGCGGTATCGCTGTTGCCTTGTTCGGTGACGCTCATGGCGTGCTTTCTCCCTTGTCTTCGTCGGCGTTCGGGCGGCTGATGTTCGCCAGTGCCACATAATCGGCCACGGACAGCTGGTCCGGGCGCAGGCCGGCATCAATGCCAAGCGCTTCGAATTGTTCGGCGCTAACCCAGGATTTTAACCCATTACGGATGGCCTTGCGCCGTTGGGTGAAGGCCTGGGCCACCAGTTTGCGCAGGTGGTCTTCGTCATCCGCCGGATGTGGCGGGCTGGCATGGGGAATCAGCCGGACCACGGCGGAGTCCACCCGGGGAGGAGGGCTGAATGCTTCCGGAGGCACAAAGAACAGGTAATCCGCCTGACAGTGATACTGGACCATGATCGACAGGCGCCCCCAGTCGCGGGTGCCGGGGCTGGCGGTGAGCCGTTCAACAACTTCCTTTTGCAGCATGAAGGTCATGTCGCTGATGGCGTCGGCCTGGGCGAGCAGGTGAAAGATCAGCGGGGTGGAGATGTTGTAAGGCAGGTTGCCGATCACCCGCAGGGGCTTGTCCGCCGGTTTCAGGGTGCGGAAATCAAACCGCAGGGCGTCGCTTTCGTGAATGGTCAGCCGGTCGGGGGTGTTTTCCTGGCGCAGCAGGGCGATCAGGTCCCGGTCCAGCTCGACCACATGCAAATGCGGGATCTCTTCCAGCAAGGGGTAAGTCAGGGCGCCCCGGCCCGGCCCGATTTCCACCAGGGTGTCGCCCGCCTGCAGGCCCAGGGTGCGGATCATGCGGTCGACCAGGTTGCGGTCGTGCAGGAAGTGCTGGCCAAAGCGTTTACGGGTGCGGTGTTCTGTCATAGCGGGTCTCAGGTCGGGGCCGGGTGGTGTGTCTTGTCCGTGTTTTATCAATGCGCAATCAGCGCAGCCTCAGGCATCAGATTGCGCTGAGGCCAGCGCCAATGCCTGGCGCGTGGCGGCGATCAGGCTGCCGGCGCTGGCTGTGCCACTGCCTGCCAGGTCGAAGGCGGTGCCATGGTCCACGGAGGTGCGTATGAAAGGCAACCCCAGGGTGATGTTGATGGCTTCGCCAAAACCGGCGTATTTGAGCACGGGCAGGCCCTGGTCATGATACATGGCCAGTACCGCATCGTGCTGTTCCAGTAGATGTGGCTGGAAGGCGGTGTCGGCGGGTAGCGGGCCGGTGAGGGCCATGCCCTGGGCGCGCAGCTGTTCCAGCGTGGGGATGATCACATCCAGTTCTTCGCGCCCCAGATGCCCGCCTTCGCCGGCATGGGGGTTGAGCCCCAGTACCATGATGCGAGGCTCGGCAATCCGGTATTTGCCGATCAGATCGTCACGGAGAATGGTCAGGGTGCGTATCAGGCTCGCCGGGGTAATTGCCGCCGGTACCTGACTCAGGGGCAGGTGAGTGGTGGCCAGGGCCACCCGCAAATCCTGCTTTTGGGCCGGGGCGGTGAGCATCATCACCACCTGCGCCCCCCCCGCCTGTTCAGCGAGAAACTCGGTGTGCCCGGTGAAGGTGGGGTCGGCGCCCTCACAAATCACATTCTTGGCCACCGGGGCGGTGACCATGGCCGAGAAGGTGCCGTCCAGGCAGCCCTGGGCGGCGCGGGTAAGCATGGTGAGTGTGCCGCTGGCGGTGGCCGGATTCGGCTGGCCAGCGGTGACGCTGGCGCCGGCGGGGGTATGCCAGACCGGCAGGCAGCCTGTGGGGAGTGGCTGGCCGGGTTGCCAGTCGCCCAGCGGCACCGTCAGGGCCAGTTGCTGCGCCCGTTCGGTCAGCACCTGGCGATCGCCGATAACCACCAGCGGGGCGTCGGCAAAAGCATCCGGCAGGGTCAGGACCAGATCCGGCCCGATCCCTGCCGGGTCACCATAGGTGATGGCGATAGGTGATGGCGGCGCGAGA
>NZ_LWFX01000964.1:0-5845 GCF_001635175.1 Alcanivorax sp. HI0083
TTTTCCGCCTTTCTTTATCGAAGCGAGCGTAGCTCTTAGCTCACCCCTGCCTTTAACCGTCTATTAATCCTTTCTCTCGCAACACCTGAATAAACAGATCAGGCTCTGGGCGAACCCGGTAATTGTCTGTCAGGTGCTGATACACCAGCCGGCCTTCGCCATCCACGATAAATACCGTTGGCATAACGGTGTCACTGTCGTAGCCCAGCGCCTCCAGCCCGGCCGGGGTACCACCCGCATCGACAATACCTAAAGCACGCGCCGCCTGATTGTCATCATCGCGCAGGTATTCAAAATCCACCTGAAATTGCTTTGCCAGATCCGCAGATTGGCTGTGGGACTGCGGGCTGATCAACGCCACCCGTACACCCTGATCCTGCAACGACTGATATTGCGCTGCCACTTCACGAATCTGTGCCATACACAACGGGCACCAGTTGCCGCGGAAGAACAGCATCACCATTGGCTTGCCCGCGTAATCCGCCACGGTTACCGGCTTGCCCTCCAAGTTCGTGAAAGTGACGGCCGGCAACGGTTCACCCAGTGCCACATTCGCCTCGCGAGTGCCGTAGCGGCTATACCAGCGGATATAAGCGTGCACCCCGATCAGGTTGAGAAGCGCCAGGCTAACCATCACCACACAGGCCTGCCCGGCCAATGCCAGGCTGATGACCGCCAGCGTCCCCAGCAAGGTGGGCCAAAATACCGTTGGCAGGTTCTCGCTGGTGCGCGCCGGTTTCCATACGAACAGATAACTGAAGAATCCCACCGAGGGGACACAGGTCAGCAGCAATACCACCCACGGCCAACCGCCACCGGTAAACAGCTGCCAGAGCGCCATGCCGGTGGTGAACACCGCCAGGGAAATAAACGTGGAGATAAACAGTGATTTAAGGCTTTTCATCGTCGTTCCCGTTTCGAATCAGTGGATAAGATGCGAAACGGGCACCCGCGTTACAACCTTAATAACGCGGGCGGAGAAACGGATAATCAGGTGGTGCAGGTTTCCAGCAAGCCCCGCAGCTCCGGAATACAGGAGCCACAGTTGGTGCCCGCCTGGCAGCCTTTGCCAATGGCTTCCACGGAGTCCGCGCCCTCTTCCACCACAGCCTCGATGGTTTTCTGACGGACCTGGAAGCAGCTGCAAATCACCGGCCCCAGGTCTGGCCCAGCATCCGCCGGTTGCCCGGCCAGGATCGCCAGGTGCTGGATATCCGCATCGTCAGCAAAACAATCTGCCAACCAATCCACATCGCACACCGGCAAGGTTTCACCAATGGCCAGCCAGGCCAGCAAGCGGCCGTCCTTGTCCAGCGCCGCGCGCCGGTAATGCCCGGTGGCGGGATCGTTCAGCGCCAGCCACTGGGCCGCCTGCGGCAACCAGTCGTGGAGCTGTTGTTCGGTTAGGTCCGCATCGCCGGCCAGCCGATAGCGCTGTACCTGGCCCGCCTGCAAAAATGCATCGACGGGAACTCGGGCCCAGTACTCCACGGCGGGTGGGGACGCCGCCGTGAACAACCAGCCATGCCAGCGGGGTTGCCAGTCGCTGACATTGACCGGCGTATGCTTGAACGCCGGCTGGCCGGAATGCGGATCCAGACGTGCCGGCACCAGGGCATCCACCCGGGCGCGGCGAGAAAACTGATCGGTCCAGTGCATGGGCATGAACGCGGTGCCGGGGCGCTGCCCGGTATCGCGGGTGACCCGCACCAACGCATCACCGACACGGCTGGTCAGGCGCACGAAGCCGCCCTCCTGCAGCCGGTAACGCTCTATATCCTGGGGATGCAACGCCGCAAAGGGCTCGCTGAGGTGGGCAAACAGGCGCCCGGCACGGCCGGTGCGCGTCATGGTGTGCCACTGGTCCCGAATCCGCCCGCTATTGAGAATAATCGGGAAGGCATCGCCGATCTGGCGCACGGGCGGATTGTCGCAGCTCACAAAACGGGCCCGGCCACTGGGAGTAGAAAACTGGCCGTCGGCATAGCAGCGAGGGTCGCCGTTAAGCGGCCACTGCTGTGGCTGCCACTGGGCATATTGGTCGGCGCTCAGCTCCGCAGCCCCGGTCAAATCCAGCCGCTTGCCAAATTGGCCGGCCACCGCGGTGAGCGCCGAGTACTCGGCAAAAATGTCGTGCTCATGCTGGTAGGGAAAGGCGTCGGCAAAGCCCATGCGCTGCGCCACTTCGGTAATGATCCACCAGTCTGCTTTCGCTTGCCCCGGGGCAGGCACAAAGGGCCGCTGGCGCGATACGCAGCGCTCGGAGTTGGTGACCATGCCGGATTTCTCGCCCCAGCCCAGCGCCGGCAAGCGAATATCCGCGCAGGCGAGCGTGTCACCGCTGGCTACGCAGTCGGACACCACCACGGTGTCGCAGGCCATCAGTGCCTGGCGGACCTTGTCCGCTTCCGGGAGGGAGTCCACCGGGTTGGTGGCCATGATCCACACGGCTTTCACCTCGCCGCTGGAAACTGCCTCGAACAGCTCAACCGCTGTAAGACCATTTTTCGTGGCCAACGCCGGCGCCTGCCAGAAGTCCGCCACGGCGGCGTGGTGCGCCGGGTTGTCGATATCCAGATGCACCGCCAGCTGATTGGCCAGCCCCCCCACTTCCCGGCCGCCCATGGCGTTGGGTTGCCCGGTGATGGAAAACGGGCTGGCACCAGGCTTGCCGACACGGCCGGTGGCCAGGTGGGCATTGATAATGGCATTGCCCTGGTCAGACCCATTGCGGGCCTGGTTCACGCCCTGGGAAAACACGGTAACCGTGCGCTCGCAGGCGGCGAACCAGTGGTAAAACGTGGTCAGGTCCACCTTGCTCACGCCCATCTTTGCGGCCAGTGCCTCCCAATCGTTGCCCTGGCTGCGGGCGGTTTCCAGGGTCGCCTGAAAGCCTTCGGTGTGGGCGTCGATGTAGGCCTGGTCCAGCGCCTGGTTGTCATCCAGCCAGGTGAGCAGGCCATTGAACAGCGGCACGTCCTGCCCCGGGCGAATGGCCAGATGCAGGTCGGCCAGATCGCAAGTGGCAGTGCGGCGCGGGTCGATGACCACCACTTTCATGTCCGGGCGCGCCTGTTTGGCGGCCACGATGCGCTGGTACACGATGGGATGTGCCCAGGCGGTATTGGACCCGGTGAGGATAACCAGATCCGCCAGCTCCAGGTCTTCGTAGCAGCCGGGCACCACGTCTTCACCAAACGCCCGCTTGTGGGCAACCACAGCGCTGCTCATGCACAGGCGCGAATTGGTATCGATATTGGCGCTGCCGATGTAGCCCTTCATCAGCTTGTTGGCCACGTAATAATCTTCTGTCAGCAGCTGGCCGGAAACGTAGAACGCCACGGCATCCGGGCCGTGTTCGTCGACGATGCGGCGGAGCCGCCCTGCCACTTCATCCAGCGCCTGATCCCAGGACACCACCTCGCCATCCACTTCCGGATTCAGCAGGCGATCCTGATCACCCAGGGTTTCCAGTACCGATGAACCTTTGACGCAGAGCCGCCCGGCATTGGCCGGGTGCTGCGTGTCCCCTTTCAGGGTGACGCCGTCGGTGCGGATACCACAACCAACGCCGCAGTACGGGCACGTTGTGCAGATGGCTGTACCGGCGTTCGTTGCCACCGCTTTTTGGGCTCTCGCTTCAGCATTCACGCAGCGATTTCCTCCGAATTCTGATCACTGTCGCCGGGGCGTTTGCAGAAAGCCTCGCCCAGCAACAGGGTTTCACGCAGCGCGCTGATATCGGTGTTTTCCTTCCACAGTTTTTCGAAAAACGGGGCGTCAGACACATCGCCGTACAGCACCATGCCGACCACACGGTTATCGCGAATCTGTACACGCCGGTAGCTGCCGGGCAGATTCAGCTGCAGGGTTTCCCCCTGCTCTGTTCCTTTATCCCGGTCACCGAGAAAATCGCCACAGGACACCAGATCGATACCGGAAATTTTCAACCGTGTGGCGGAATCCGCGTACAGATAACGGCGGTGTCCCAGTTCCGCCAGGTGGCTGGCACAGACCGCCGCTTGCTCATACAGCGGGGCCACCAGGCCAAAGGTGCGCTCGCGGTGCTCCACACACTCACCAATGGCATAGATGGCCGGATCAAAGGTCTGCAGGGTGTCGTCCACCCGCACCCCCTGATTCACGGTCAGCCCGGCACTGGCGGCCAGCTCGGCACGGGGCACAATGCCCACCGCCTGCACCACATAATCCGCCGGCAACCGCTGGCCGTCGGCAAGATGCACCGCAGCCACACGGCCTCGGCCGCCTTCTTCCCGGCTTTCTTCCAAGCAAGTGCCTTCGATGGACTGGGTGCGCGCCTGCATCACAAACTTGAGCCCACGGGCTTCCAGATCCTGTTGCAGGCGATGCCCTGCGCTTTCGTCCAGCTGCTGGTTGAGCAAGTAGCCGCGGCTGTGGACCAGAGTCACATCGTGCCCCTGCTTCACCAGCGCATCCGCCGCTTCCAGCCCCAAAAAGCCGCCGCCCACGACCACCACCCGGGCGGCCGAAAGCGACAACAACCGGCGCACGTCGTAGAGATCCCGAAAACTGACAACGCCATCCAGGGTGACGCCTTCCACCGGCAACTGGCGTGGCGCGGCCCCCGTGGCCAGCAACAACCGGTCGTAATCCAGCCGATGCCCGGCGGCGGTTTCCACCTGCCGCCGGCGGCGATGAATCGCTACCACCGGGGTGCCGGTAATCAAGCGAATATTGCGATCGCGATACCACTGGTGGGGGTGCGTGGTAATGGTTTTCTCATCGGTGCCACCGCCCAGCAGCGGCGACAACATGACGCGGTTATAACCGGCGAAGGGCTCATCCCCCACCACCGTGATCTGATACAGATCCGGTGCCAGGCGGGTCAGCTCTTCCAGCAGGCGGCAAGCCGCCATGCCATTACCCACTACAACCAGTCGCTTCATTCGCACGTCGCCCTGTGGAGTTGTTTCAGGCCGGGGTGGCCAGTTCGATCACATCACCTTGCACACGCACCGGGTACACGGTCAGCTTGACGCTGTCGTCTTCGATGCATTGCCCGGTTTCCAGGTCGAAGTGCTGTTTGTAGAGCGGTGAGGCAACAACGCGCTTGTCACCCAATGAGCCCAATAGCCCCCGGCTGAGCACGTTGGCATGGCTAAACGGGTCCATGTTGTCCAACGCATAGAAATTGCCATCACGGGTGCGGAACAGTGCTGCCTGCCCGGAGGGCAGACGCACGCCCACTCCAGTGCCCGGCAATACGTCGTCAACGCTGCAGATTGCTTTCCATTCTACGGTCACTGCGCTGTTCATGGCTTACGCCTCCTCGACCAGTTCGATGCGTTCATGCTCATAGGCGGGACGGCGCTGGCCGCGCTCACGCACGTAGGCCAGGTTGTCATCCGCTTCGGCGGTCTCATTGATGAAGTGGTTAAAGCGCTTCACCGCTTCCGGATCCTCGATGGTGGACTTCCACTCACACTGATACGTCTCGATCACGTGCTGCATCTGCGCTTCAAGTTCGTCGCCCATACCCAGCGAATCATTCAGGATCACGTCTTTCAGGTAATCCAGCCCGCCTTCCAGGTTTTCCAGCCAGACGCTGGTGCGCTGCAGGCGGTCCGCCGTTTTGATGTAGAACATCAGGAAACGGTCGATGGTCTTGATCAGCTGCTCATCGGTGAGATCCGACGCGAACAGATCCGCGTGGCGCGGACGCATGCCGCCGTTACCACACACATACAGGTTCCAGCCTTTCTCGGTGGCGATCACGCCCACGTCCTTGCTTTGCGCTTCCGCGCACTCGCGGGTACAACCACTCACTGCCATCTTGATCTTGTGTGGGCTGCGCAAGCCCTTG
>NZ_LWFX01000965.1:0-3953 GCF_001635175.1 Alcanivorax sp. HI0083
CTCGACCGGCGATCAGGTCCATTTTGGACACCACACCCACTTTGCCGTTGCGGTTCTGAACCAGCTGGGCATCACGGAGCATGGCCTTGATACGGCGATCCAGCCCGACTTCACCCTCTTCATCCACTTCCAGCAGCTGTGCCAGCAGCTCAAATGACAGGGGTTTGCCCTGATCATTGAGCACATCCAGAATCAGCTCCCGGCTGGGAACAGGGTTTTCGTACTTTTCCGCCTCTCGGTCGGCATGGGGATCGCTATAGCGTTTTTTTGAGGTCATCGAAGATTTTTTCGAAAAGGAATTTGACATTGGCCCATCATATACTAGAATGCACCCGCTTTCGCGATGAACGGCTAATAAATTTAGCCCACGCATAGCGAAGCCGAGGTGGTGAAATTGGTAGACACGCTAGCTTCAGGTGCTAGTGCTCGCAAGGGCGTGGAGGTTCAAGTCCTCTCCTCGGCACCAAACATGACTCTTACGGAGTCCGACAAAGCCCTGCAACCGTCTGGTTCAGGGCTTTTTTCGTTTATACTCGCTCTAATCCCATCCGATGGAATCCAACCAGATACCAGCATTTCTGTTGGTACTTATGTTGGCACTGCCCTGCTGGCCTCTTTCAGATACCAACAACGCCCAAGGAACAGGAAATGAGCAAGAATGCGATGGAAAAGCTGTCGGCCCTTGAGATCAAAAAGGCCAAACCGAAAGACAAAACCTACAAGCTTGCTGACGGTGGCGGGCTCTACTTACAGATCTCTCCTGATGGAGGAATGTACTGGCGCTATCAGTACCGCTTCCTAGGTAAGCAGAAATCCTTGGCACTTGGGGTGTATCCCGAAATCTCCCTCAAGGCCGCCCGAAAAGCTCACAAAGACGCGCGGCTCAAACTTGCCGACAACATTGACCCTAGCGAAGCTCGCCGCCAGGAGAAACTGGCTCGCACCGAAGCCCAGGCCAACAGTTTCGAGGCTGTTGCCCAGGAATGGCTGGTGCGCCAGCAGGTAGCCCCCGAAACAGACAAGAAAAATCGCTGGCTCATGGAAACCTTCGCCTTTCCTTATATAGGACACAGGCCTATTGCCGACATATCCCCCCGAGAACTGCTGGATGTCCTCCGCCGAGTCGAGTCAACCGGCAAGCTGGAAACAGCTCAACGCCTGAAGACAAAGTGCGGCCAGGTCTTCCGCCATGCAATCATTGAGGGAAAAGCCGAAATCGATCCCACGGCAAGCTTGCGAGGAGCGCTCAAGTCACCCAAGGTAAAACACCGCGCCGCCATCACCGACCCTTCCCGGTTGGGAAAGCTGCTACGGGACATGCAAGCGTCCACAGCAGGCCCAGTGGTGAAAACCGCCCTGCTTCTGACCCCCATCTTATTCCAGCGCCCAGGCGAAATCCGGCAAATGGAATGGTCCGAGATCAACTGGGAAGAGCAGCGCTGGGAGATCCCTGCCGACAAGATGAAAATGCGCCATCCCCACATAGTACCACTACCGCAGCAAGCCATGGCGTTACTACAGGATATCCACCTGTTTACCGGACGCGGCAAATACGTTTTTCCGTCGCAACGAGGGGCAAGCCGCTGTCTATCCGAGAATGGCGTCCGAGTGGCCCTTCGGGATATGGGCTACGGCAACGATGACGTAACCCCCCATGGCTTCCGAGCAACAGCCCGGACAATCTTGGACGAAGTACTGGGCTATAGGATTGAGTGGATCGAGCACCAACTGGCTCATGCCGTCAAAGACCCCAATGGTACCGCCTATAATAGAACCAGCCTCCTGAGTCAGCGCACCAAAATGATGCAGGAGTGGGCCAACTACCTAGACGCCCTTCGAGATGGGAAACAATTTGAACGGGCGGGAACAACCCCAGAAACTCAATACAGCCTTAGCTGCGAATCGACTGAAAAAGAGAATGGCAATCTAAAGAAGGATGGCAAGAAAAGCTTTACAGCTTTATTTAGCAATTATGCATCCCAGGAAAAACCCACATCTGATTAGTCGCCACTCCGATCTTTACCAAACACTCGTAGCTCGAAATCACCGGGTGCAAGTAACAACACAGACTTTCAGCCGAAAAATCGCAAAAAAATGGAACCCTAACCCTTCGTGGGCGGCAGCATAACGCAGGCCTGCAAAGCAAGTCATTGAGCATAGTCCCCAGGCATCCAAAAGCGTCCTAGCCCGTCTAAGATACCGCCCTATTTGGTCAACATCCCGATCAGAAGCGCAGCCAGCCCATCCCTTGCATGTAACGGCTCAATCGTTGCGGTACAGGGTCACTACACAGGCCCCCCCCAGACCAAGGTTGTGCTGCAAGGCTACCCGAGCTCCCTCGACCTGTCGCTTTTCTGCTTGGCCACGCAACTGCCACACCAGTTCGGCACATTGCGCCAGACCTGTAGCCCCCAGCGGGTGCCCCTTGGACAGCAAGCCACCGGACGGATTGGTCACGAACTTGCCTCCATAAGTGTTGTCGCCATCCCAGATAAATTTCTCCGCGCCGCCTTCCCGGCACAGACCCAGACCTTCATAGGTGAGCAGCTCATTGGCGGTAAAGCAGTCGTGCAACTCGACCACATTGATGTCTTGCGGGCCGATACCGGCCTGCTCGTACACGCTGTCGGCGGCGGAACGGGTCATGTCGTAACCGACCATCTTGATCATGGATTTTTCATCAAAGCTGCTGGCGAAATCCGTGGTCATCGCCTGGGCGGCGATATACACCGGGTTAGCAATGCCATGCTTCTTGGCGAACTCGTCCGAACACAGAATCGCGGCGCCGGCACCACAGGTGGGCGGGCAGCATTGGAAACGGGTGAGCGGATCAAACACCTCGTCTGACGCCATGATCTCTTCCAGCGACAGCACCTGATTGAACAGTGCGTAAGGATTGTTGGCGGCATGCTGACGCGCCTTCTCGGCAATCTTGCCGAAGGTTTCCCGTTTGGTGCCGTACTTCCAGCGGTATTCACGCCCTGCGCCACCGAACATCTGTGCCGCCGGCGGCGCCTGATTGAAGCCCTGCGTATCCATCATCACCTGCGCATGCTGGCTCATGGGGTTCTCGCGATCATTGAACTTAGCACCAAGCGCGCCGCGCTCCATTTTTTCAAAACCCAGGGCGATGACACATTCAGCCAAACCGCCTTCGATGGCCTGGCGCGCCAGGAACAGGGCCGACGAACCGGTGGAACAATTGTTGTTCACATTGACCACGGGAATGCCGGTCAAGCCCAGTTCATACACGGCACGCTGACCACAGGTGGAATCGCCGTAGACATAACCACAGAACGCCTGCTCAACATCGCTGTACTGGATGCCGGCATCCTTCATTGCGGCGAGGCCAGCCGCTTTTGCCATCACATGGTAATCATCGCTGGCACCGGGCTTGGCAAACTTGGTCATCCCGACACCGATCACATTCACTCTACGTTTCATTCTCTGTTCTCCGAATTATGGCGTTACAGGATTTGTTCAAGTTTGCGCACCAGCGCCAGGTCACCGTCGACGCGCATGTCGCCCTTCTGGTACAAGGTGCTCAAGGCCACCTTGCCGGCAATCAGGTCGGCAAGCTTGCTGTCGTCCAGCGTGATCACCGCCGCCGCGTCCTTCTCGCCGCTGACGATGCCGGGCGACGAGGCGGATAGATCGATAAACCAGGCACTGTCTGGGCTCCGCACCTTGATCTGCAACACACCACCCTGTCCACCAATGGCCGACAGTTTTTCCGCCAGCTCCGGCAGCACTTTCTCCGCCTGCGGTGCTTTCTGCTTTTTCGGTTGTGCGGTAGCGGTATCCGGCTGGCCGGAGGCCAATCGCTTGTCGCGTGCCTGCTCCACCAGCTTAGGGTCCATGTCCTGCAACACGGTGAGCTTGTTGGAGGCCATCACGTTACCTCCGATCTTCAGATCGCCACCAAAAAACAGTTTCTGTACCGCAGCCAGATC
>NZ_LWFX01000966.1:0-10275 GCF_001635175.1 Alcanivorax sp. HI0083
AATCTCACCGTTATGGGCCAGGTAACGGAACGGCTGGGCCAGCGGCCACTGGGGCAGCGTGTTGGTGGAAAAGCGCTGGTGGAAAACGACAATCGCCGTTTCCATGGCGCTGTCGCCCAAGTCCGGGAAAAACACCGGCAGATCCACCGGCATCATCAGGCCTTTGTAAGACATGACAGAGGCGGACAGGGAACAGATATAGAAGTAGCCGTCGTTCTCGATGGCTTTTTCCGCATGGCGACGGGCAAAGAACAACCGACGGTTCAGCTCCTGCTCGGAGTTGCCGTCTGCCGCCACCATCACCTGCCAGAACCCCGGCAGGGACGCACGCGCCAGATCACCCAGGCAGGCCGGATCGGTAGGCACTTCGCGCCAGCCGAGCACGGCAACACCCTGGGCTTCCAGGGCCGCATTGATTGCGCTCTTCTGCTGCTCGGACTGATCCGCGTCCGGGTGGGTAAATACCATCCCCACACCGTAATTGTCCGGCAACGTAATGGATTGCTCTTCCGCGACCTTGCGGAAGAAAGAATCGGGTTTCTTAAGCAACAGACCGCAGCCATCACCGGTTTTTCCGTCGGCATTAATGCCGCCCCGGTGTGTCATGCACGTAAGTGCTTCAATAGCAGTTTGCAGAAGCTCGTGGCTGGCCTGGCCCTCCATATGGGCGATCAGACCAAAACCACAGTTGTCCCGGAATTCTCCGGGCTCAGTGAGCCCCCGCACCAGCGTTGAGTTCTGCTGCATGAAAACCTTTCCTCTTGAAATTCAGAGACTTACAGAAGGCAAATGGCGTCAAGAAAACGGTGACGGCAAAAAAGGGATATGCATTCTACACATTGCGCGCTTGGGCGACAAATTGAACAGTCACCCAAGGCGCTTTTTTATGCTTAAAGTTCGCCGCGAACATCGCCCATCTTGCGAGGAAAAGGCCCCGCTGAGCGTAACTTTGCTGGCAACGTCGACTTTGCATCAAGCGCTGCCTGACGGCTGGAATAGTCCCCGGCGAGCACCAGAAACACGGTTTTTCCATTCCGTTTGGCCGGATAATAGGCCCCCTTACGATCCAGCTGGTCCAGCACCGCACGGGCATTCGCTTCCTGGCTGGTGGCGGTAATCTGCAAAAACCAGCGATTGTCATCCAGCGCCGCGAGCCAGGCCGCCTGATTATACCCCGAGGTTTCGGCTGGTGCTTTTTCTTGCTCCGATTGCGAAGCGGCTTTGCTCTCCACCTTTTCTGGCTTTACTGACGCAGATTCATCCGGCTTGTCAGGTGCCGGCGCCACCGCCACTTCCTGTTGAGCCTGAGCTGGAGAAGATTGCATAACCGGATCAGTCACTGGCGCCAGCTGTACATTGCTGTTCGGCGCAGCCTCAGCCTTGCTTTCTTCGTCTTCCGGCTCCGCCCCGATATCCTCAAGACGCGCCACCGGCTCCATGGTCGGCTTCAGCGGTGTAACCCCGGGCTCCCGGGGCGCAACCTCTTGCTGTTTCGACGGCACCGACTCCGGCACAGGCAAAGCCAACTGGCGGGAATCCTGCGCCGCATCCTCATCATCGCCGCCAGAAAGCACTGACCACAAGAGGATCACCACCAACAACAGCCCCACAACAGCAGCCCCGTGACGCCAGGGAGCAGTGGCACGGGACGCTGGCGCCGTATCAGCCGGCGGCACAGGCGCTTCGGCATCAACATGATTATCGTCATCTTCATCATCGCTGGAGCGCGCGGAAAAGCCCGGCATATCACTCATGCCGTCATCGGTCTCGCCCGCTTCAGCGGCGCTGTCCTGGCTGTGCGTGGCCGCCCCTACCGGCACCGCCGCAGCGGACCCCCGGGTACCCTGCAACAGCCCCAGCAGAGCACCCGGCAACCCCTCACTACCGTGCGCCAGCCGCTCTGATTCGTCCTCATCCAGCTCCTCGCCAGCAACAAACCAGGCAAAATCCTGCACATCATCCGCATTCAATGTTGGCAGATCCAGCACGTCATCCACGGTAAAGTCCACGGACTTGAGCGCTTCGACGGTGCCCGGCAGCCCCCCGAACAGGTAGCACAACCGCGCGCCCAGTTTCTGCTTGAGGGCCGCCATGGTGGCCAGCGCATCCGCTCTCACGTCTTCACTGTTATCCACCACCACCACCAGGCGACCATCACTCAGGGTGTCACGCAGCATTTGCGGCAGGTCAGCGCGGTCAATATCGAAATGACGCAGCAACGCGTCGACCACCACATTGGCATCATGGGGCTCACTGCCATCGATGCGAACCACTTCCATGTCGGCCAGCAGCGCCATCACTGCCTGCCCGAGCAGAGTAGACACACCGCTGCCCGTGTCGCCTTCTATAGCCACTACCGAGCCCAGCCCGGCATGGGCAGTCATGGCATCCAGGAAATCCCCTCGCGAGGCCCCGCTATAGAAACGTTCGTCATCATGCTCCACAAAAAGCCTCCAGCGTTTTTTGCAATGCCACTTCATCATAGTCGGCCGTTACCACAGCCTTACCCAGCGCGCGCAACAGCACAAGGCGTAACTGGCCGTTATGAACCTTCTTGTCCATGGCCATTAGATCGACAAATTGTTCCGGCGTCATATCTTTAGGGGCCGCCACAGGCAGCCCCCAAGTGGACAGCAACGCCACCACGCCCGGCTCCAGATCATCCGGCACCCAGCCAAGCTCAGCCGACATCCTGATCGCCATCAACATGCCCACGGCTACCGCCTCGCCATGCAACCACTGACTGTAGCCCGTAGCCGTCTCGATCGCGTGCCCGAAGGTATGCCCCAGATTCAACAGGGCACGATTGCCCTGCTCGGTTTCATCGTCCGCCACCACCTGCGCCTTGTTTTCGCAGCTACGGAAGATGGCCTCGGAGATGACCGACTCTTCTCTGGACAACAGCTTGCTGTTATTGGTTTCCAGCCACTGGTAGAAATCCGGATCACGGATCAGGCCATATTTGACGACTTCCGCGTAACCGGCAGCCAGCTCCCGCTCCGGCAGAGTACCGAGAACGTCGGTATCGATCAGCACAAGTCTCGGCTGATGAAAGGCCCCGATCATGTTCTTGCCACGGGGGTGATTTACCGCCGTCTTGCCCCCCACGGACGAGTCCACCTGTGCCAGCAGCGTGGTCGGCACCTGAATAAAATCCACACCACGCTGATAGCAGGCCGCCGCAAAGCCCACCATGTCACCAACCACACCGCCTCCCAGCGCGATCAACGTAGTCGTGCGCGAATGACGTTTAGCCATCAAGGCATCGAAAAGGGTTTCCAGGGTGTCCAGGGTCTTGTATTTCTCACCGTCAGGGAGAATCAACGTATCGCACTGGATCGCGGAGAACTGCGCCTCCAGCGCCGCCAGATACAGCGGGGCGATGGTTTCATTGGTGACAATCATCACCTGATTACCGCGTACCTGCTCGGCCAGGGGGAAAGACGACAGCAAACCGGCCCCGATATGAATAGGGTAACTCCGCTCGGCCAAGGCCACCTGAAGTGTGCGCATTACAGCTCCCACAAACGATAATTCAGCAAAACAGACCAGAGATCAGCCCGGCAATTGCCTGCATTATCCTTGTGGGTGAGAGTCCAAACAAGCGAGCACGTCGTCGGCGACTTTTTTCAGGTTGCCCGATGCGGTCGAGACAACATGGTGAGCCACCTGCCGGTAGAGCGGATCGCGCTCAGCGAACAGGGCATCAAGCCGCGCCCTGGGGTCTGCCGTTTGCAGCAGCGGGCGGCCTTTGTCATTGCGGGTGCGCGCCAGCTGAACCTCTACCGGCGTCCACAGGTAGACCACACAACCGCGCTCATGGAGAAAGGTACGATTTTCCGGGGTCACCACAACCCCACCCCCGGTCGCCAGCACGATGCCGGACTCCCGGGTCAATTCGTCGATAACATCCTGCTCTCGCCGCCGGAAGCCCGCCTCGCCTTCCATATCGAAGATCCAGGGGATGTCCGCACCGGTCTTCTCCTCAATGACACGATCAGAGTCGAAAAACGGGCGATCCAGCAGCTGGGCAAGATGCCGGCCCAGGGTGCTTTTACCTGCACCCATGGGCCCGACAAGAATCAAAGGAACAACAGAATTAGTCTTGATCACCGATTAGCCAAAGCATCCTTCATCAACCGTGGCGTAATAAAGATCAGCAGCTCCTGCTTGTTATCACGCTTTACGGTATTTCTGAACAAGTTACCAATCCACGGCAAGTCACCCAGGAAAGGCGTCTTGGTCACGGAATTGATCTTCTCCTGCTGGAAGATACCACCGAGCACCACCGTCTCGCCATCATTGACCAGCACGGAGGTTTCTACCCGGTTGGTATTGATCGCCGCAGAGCCGTCGGAACTGAAGGAGTCGTTGTTGACTTTCAGCGTCATGATGATATTGCCATCCGGCGTGATATGCGGAGTTACCTCCAGGCGCAGCTCCGCTTCCACGAAGTCGATGGAAGTGGCACCGGAGGACGTGGCCACCTCAAAAGGCACTTGCTGACCAGAGGCAATCACCGCCGGCTGCTGATCCGCTGTCAACACCTTCGGAGTCGCCACCAATTCACCATGGCCTTCAGCCTCTAGCGCAGACAGCTCAAGCTCAATAAGGCCAGAGGTCAAGGAAGTAAAGCCAACAGCAAAACGGGAAGCACTTGCAGAATCTACACCCAAGTCAACCAATAAATCATCGGAGTTATCAGCACCAGGAATAATAAAATCCTGATCAATTTCGCCTGTAGTCGGGTCGATTTCGGTTTCCAGGTTAGTCCCATGCAAGTCCCTAATGGACTGCAAACGACCGGAAAACAGAGCGGACTCGCCATCATTGATAATGGACTCATTGTCATAACCCAGGCCGCCCCAACGAACACCAAATTCATCCGAGAGATCATTCGTTGCCACAACAACCCTGGCCTCAATCAATACCTGCTGAACCGGGATATCCAGCTCAGAAATCAAATCGCGAATTTCCGCCAGCTTGGCTTGGGTATCCTGCACAATAAGGGTATTGGTACGCTGATCCACCACCACGGAACCCCGATTACTCAGCAACGAGGCAGCCTTGCCACCAGCACTGCTGATCAGGGTTTTCAGTTCACTTGCGTTAGCGTAGTTGATACTTACATACTCGGTACGTAGTGGCGCCAGCGCCTCAATTTTCTTCTGACTTTCCAGCTCAAGCTGCTCCCGGGCAGCGATCTCGTCAGCGGGCGCCACAAGCAAGACATTACCTACCTGCCTCTTATCAAGCCCCTTGGTCTTCAAAATCAGTTCCAATGCCTGATCCCAAGGCACGTTCTGCAGGCGCAGGGTAATACGACCAGAGACTGTGTCAGAAGCCACCAGATTCAAGCCGGTAAAGTCTGCGATCAACTGCAGCACGGAGCGCACTTCAATGTCCTGGAAGTTCAAAGACAGCTTCTCTCCCGTATAAGCAAAAGCCTCCTTTTTCTTGCGCTCCGCGTCAGCCTTACTAACCGGCTTTACATTAATGCTGAATTCGTTGTCGGCCTGGTACGCCAGATATTCCCAGGAGCCCGTCGGCTCAATGGTAATTTGCACACTGCCGTCCACGCTGGCCGTTTCGATCATGCGAACAGGAGTGGCAAAATCAGTCACATCCAGCTTACGCACTTGATCATTATCGACACCGGCGCCCACGAAACGAGCAATGATTTTGCCGCCTTCCTCCTGCACATCCACCGGAATCGACGACTTAGACAGCTNCACAATAACCCGGCCTTCGCCACTGGTGCCGCGTCGAAAATCCACTCCGCTGACCACCGCATCACCGGCAGTTTTTACGTCCCCAGAGGCGGACATTGCTGTGTTGGCCTCTTCATCACCCAACACCACCACAAGGTCACTACCATCAACACTGGTGGAATACCCTGTCAGGGATTCCAGGTTAAAGATCAGGCGCGTTCTGTCCTTGGCTTCGACAATGGTGACACTGCGCGCATTGCCAGCCCCCAGGTTTTGCCGTTTCCCTGACACATCGCTATCAGCATTGATCAAATCCAGCGCGATCCGTGCCGGCTTTTCGATGCTATAGCCTTTGACTTCCGGCACACCGCCCTCAAAGCGCAGACGTACCTCCATGCTATCGCCGGAAAGGGAATTGGCTTCAATGGATTGCAATGTCCCCGCCATTGCCACGGCATTAAGGACACTCAGTGCCCCTGCCGCCAGAAACCCCGCCAGACGCCGGGAAGCGCTCTTTTTTATTTTCAATGTTGCACATTTCATAACTGGATCCCCAGCGACTGTTATTCGGAAATCGAGACGTTGCTGGCGCGTTCTACCCAGCCATCCCGACCATCCGGTACGATTTCAATCAAACCAACCTTGACCTCGCTAACATCTTTCACGCGGCCAAAGTTTTTCCCCATGTAATTGCCTGGTCGCACCCTTGTCACAGCTCCAGAAGGGTCTGCAATCAAAGCCTGGACCGGCTCGCCTGGCTTGGTGATCGTGCCAACCATGCGTAACGCATCCAGCGAAAAACGCTCCAGATATTCTTTTGGCCGAGCCAGATCCGGCTCGACATTTACGCCCTCGCGCACCAGAAGCAACTCCTGATCCTTGGGCGGACTAAACGGCGACCGCAACTGCTGCGCTGAATACGCATAGGTCGCGATCGGTTTAAACTCCGGCGGCGGCTCAATACGCCCTCGCGGCCGAGCTTTAATCTCTTCCAGCTTGGCATCCAGACCCGCCAGGTTCGCATTCGAACCGCACCCCACCAGGCCAAACATCGATACCGCCAACAGAGGCAGCAAGGCTATCTTAGAATATGCTTTCATTTTGCCCCCCTATTTCTTCTTGGCCTTGGATGGTTTGCTAGCTGCGCCGTCCTTGCTGGAATAACGGTAGGTCTTGGCAGTGATATCCATCTCAAGCAATCCAAGGGCCCTCAAGGCGTCATCCTTGGGGGGCTTGATTTCGAAATCATGCAGCGTCACGATCCTTGGCAAGGCCGCCACACCAGAGACAAAAGCGCCAAAACCGTGGTAATCACCGATCACACGAATATCAATCGGCAACTCGGCATAGAATTCTTTTTCTGCCTCTTTCTTCAGTGCAATGGTTTCGAACTCGAGCCCACTCCCCAAACCTGTATGCGTAATATCCTCAAGCAAGCCGGGCACTTCGGTGTCCTTGGGCAACTGCTTTAGAAGCGCACCGAAGGTCTGCTCCATTTCCGCAAGCTGGGCACGAAACTGATCCAGGTTATGCGCTTCAAACGCTTTCTTCTCATAACTTTTCAGCAACGACGATTCTTCACGTTGCTGCTGATCGAGAAGCTTATTCGCATCCTGAATAACAAAGAAGTATCCCAGCGCCAGTACAGCGACCAAAACGAGTAACGCGGCACCGACTTTGACCGGTGTTGGCCACCCCCCCACATTTTCGAAGTCCAGACTGTTAAGCTCGTCCATCAACTCCCGTAAATCGAGATTTTTCAGCTCAGAGGCGTTCATTTTTGTTCTCCCTCTTTCTTGCTGTTCGGCGAGGACTGCTTCACGGTCAAGGTAAACTTATTCGCTTGGGAGCCATCCTCCAGCGCAGTCACATTCTGCAAATTGGCCTCACCAAACCACGGGGAGCCATCGAAATTACGCATCAACCGGGAGATGCGATTGTTACTTTCCGCCACCCCGGCAATGCTGTATACGTCCCCGATGCGCTTGACCTGAGAATAGAACACGCCATCAGGCAGGGTTCGCACCAATTCATCAAAGACATACACAATAGTTGGGCGATTTCCCTGAAGATTCTGAATAACCTCCATTCGTGCAACCAACTCATCCCGACGGGCTTGCAGCTCTTTAATTTCCTTGATCTTTTCGTTCAGCTCAGCGGTTTTGCTCTGGATATGACTATTGCGCGCACGCTGGTCCGCTATTTGCTGATCAACCACACTTTTCCAGCCGAAGAACAGTAAAGCCCCCACCACCGCTGCTACCACCAGCAGAACGATGAACTCCTGCTGCTGTCGCTTGCGGCGCTCTTCGCGCCAGGGCAACAGGTTAATTGTTGTTGTCATTGGTCAAAGCTCCTCAATGCCAGGCCGCAGGCAATCATCAATGCCGGGGCATCATTGGCAATGGCAGAGGCACTCACCTTGTTTGCCAGCGCCATGTCACTGAACGGATTGGCCACAGAACAGCCCGCCCCCACTTTCTCCTGAATCAGATCACCCAGATCGGCGATCGAGGCAGAGCCACCTGCCAGCAGGATGTAATCCACTTCATTGAACTGGGTGGAGCCATAGAAAAACTGCAGGGAACGATTCACCTGCTGAACGATGGCGTCCTTGAACGGCTGCAGCACTTCGCTTTCATAATCATCGGGGAGCTCGCCGGTTTTCTTGGCAAGGCCAGCCTCTTCCATGGAAATACCGTAGCGGCGCTGGATTTCCTCGGTAAGCTGCTTGCCACCAAAGAGCTGTTCACGGGTATAAACACTGCGCCCCTGATGGAACACGTTCAACGTGGTCATGGTGGCGCCGATATCAAATACCGCCACGGTTTCCAGCTCATCCGAGTTCGGCAAACCGGCCTGGATCAACTGGAAAGCACGCTCCATGGCGTACGCTTCCACATCCACCGCTTTCGGTTGCAGGCCACCGATTTCCAGTGCATCAGTGCGCATCTCCACGTTTTCGGTACGTGAAGCCGCAACCAGCACCTCTACCCGCTCATCGTTATTTTCCACCGGCCCCACGACCTGAAAGTCCATGCGAACTTCATCCATGGGATAAGGGATATACTGGTCGGCCTCGGACTTGAGCTGCAATTCCAATGCATCCTCGTCCAGATCCGCATCCATTTCGATGAGTTTGGTGATCACCGCGGAACCGGACACCGCCACCGCCGCGGTTTTCACCCCGGGGCGCGCACGGCTGACCAGGCGGGCAATGGCATCGCCCACACCTTCCACGTCGCTGATGTTTTTCTCGACAACCGCATTGGCCGGCAGAGGTTCAACCCCATAGCTCTCGACCTTGTAGCGGCCCCCTGATTTGGACAGTTCCAGCAGCTTGACCGCCGTGGAGCTGATGTCGATCCCCAGTAGTGTCTGGGCCTTTTTTCTGAGGAAAGGCAGCACTGTCGTCGTCCCGTCTGGTTATTATTGAAGTGTTTTTTCTTGCTAAAGATACACTTACACGTTTTTTATGTCGAATTACTTTAGGAGTTAGTAATAGCAGAACAGATATTAGATCACAACAAGCATTCCACCATATAATGACCCACTTCACGGGCCGGCTAGGCCTTTCTACCGATCCCAGCCAGTAGTTGCCGAAAACATGCGTTTACCCTCCTGGATCCGATACCTGCTGTTACTCCTTATTGCCGGCGCCGGCGGGGGCCTGACGGCGCTCGCCGCCTGCTACCTCTATCTGGCTCCCCAGCTACCCCCGGCAAGCCAGATTCGCGAGGTGGAATACCAGATCCCCCTGCGCATCTACAGTCGCGACATGAAGCTGATCGCAGAATACGGGGAGAAACGCCGTCAGCCAGTGACTTACGACGAACTGCCGGAACCGCTGATCCAGGCGGTACTGGCGGCGGAAGACGAACGCTTCTTTCGCCACAACGGCGTAGACCTGAAAGGCCTGCTGCGCGCCTTTGTGGAATTGGCCCGTTACCGGGAAATCCGCTCCGGGGGCTCTACCATCACCATGCAGGTCGCCCGCAACTTCTTCCTGGACCGGGAGCAGCGCTTTCTGCGCAAATTCAACGAAATCGTGCTCGCCATCCAGATCGAACGGGTCCTCAGCAAGGAAGAAATCCTTGAGCTTTATCTAAACAAGATTTACCTGGGGCACCGGGCCTACGGCGCCGAAGCGGCTTCCCAGGTTTATTACGGCAAGTCCGTGGGCGAACTCAGCCTACCCCAATGGGCCATGATTGCCGGGCTACCGAAAGCCCCTTCAGCCTATAACCCAATCACCAACCCCCAGCGCGCCCAGGTCCGACGCAACTGGATTCTGCATCGCATGGAAGAGACCGGCGCCCTCACCGCCGAGCAGCGCGAGCTCGCCCAGGCCGCCCCGGTCAGCGCCCGCTTCCATGCCGCCTCACCGGAAGTGGACGCCGCCTATCTGGGTGAAATGGCCCGCTTGCAGGCCATGGAATTGGTGGACGCCAATATCTACACCGACGGCATCCGCATCATCACCACGGTAGACAGCAAACGCCAGCAGGCTGCGGTCAACGCCCTGCGCAACGGCCTGCACAGTTATGACGAGCGCCACGGCTAC
>NZ_LWFX01000967.1:0-5715 GCF_001635175.1 Alcanivorax sp. HI0083
GCTTCCACAACCTCAAAGGTTTCCGGCGTATCCGTCGCTGTTGTCTTGTCGTTATCCTGCATGGTTATCCACCCATTAATGATGGCGCTAGTGTAACGCAGTGCCCCCAAACAAAAAACGCGGCCGAAGCCGCGTTTTTTGGGAGCGTCACAAAAGCTTAGTTCTTGCTCTTGTCCACGATCTGGTTGGCCTGGATCCACGGCATCATGCCACGCAGCTTCTCACCCACCTGCTCGATGGGATGCGCCGCATTGTTGCGACGGGCCGCCGTCATGGACGGGTAGTTGTGCGCGCCTTCCGCGATGAACATTTTGGCGTACTCGCCGCTCTGGATGCGCTTGAGCGCATTGCGCATGGCCGCACGGGACTCGTCGTTGATCACTTCCGGCCCGGTCACGTACTCACCATACTCCGCGTTGTTGGAGATGGAGTAGTTCATGTTGGCGATGCCGCCTTCGTACATCAAGTCAACGATCAGCTTCAGCTCGTGCAGACACTCGAAGTACGCCATTTCCGGGGCATAGCCCGCTTCGGTCAGGGTTTCGAAGCCCGCTTTCACCAGCTCAACCGCGCCACCACACAGGACTGCTTGCTCACCAAACAGGTCGGTTTCAGTCTCGTCCTTGAAGGTGGTTTCGATGATGCCGGTGCGGCCGCCGCCCACGCCGCAGGCGTAGGACAGAGCCAGCTCTTTGGCGCTACCGGACGCATCCTGGAAGATCGCGATCAGGTCAGGAATACCGCCACCTTTGGTGAACTCGGTACGTACGGTATGGCCCGGCGCTTTCGGGGCGATCATGATCACGTCCAGATCGGCACGCGGCACAATCTGGTTGTAATGGATGGCAAAACCGTGGGCGAAGGCCAGGGTTGCACCTTCTTTCAGGTTCGGCTCGATGTCGGACTTGTACAGCTGCGCCTGGAATTCGTCAGGCGTAAGCACCATTACCACGTCCGCAGCAGCAACAGCAGACGGCACGTCAGTCACGCTGAGGCCATGGGCTTCGGCTTTGGCGATGGATGTGGAGCCAGTGCGCAGCCCGACAACAACGTCTACACCGGAATCTTTCAGGTTGCAGGCGTGGGCATGGCCCTGGGAGCCGTAACCCAGGATAGCCACTTTCTTGCCCTGGATGATGGAAAGGTCGCAATCCTTGTCGTAATACACTTGCATGCTCATAGCTCTGGCTCTTTTCAAGTAGGAAAAAGGGTAGAGGCCCGGTACGCGCTACGCACCTGCCTGATGGGCGGGTACTGTAGGGGATTCACCACATTGCGTAAAATGATATATTTGAAACATTGCATTCCAATTACTGCAACATGGCAGCCCTATGGATACCAAGCCCCTGCGTCTGTTCCTCACTCTGGCCGACACCCTGCATTTCGGCCGCGCCAGCGCCATGTGTCATGTGAGCCCCTCCACTCTGAGCCGCACGGTGCAACAACTGGAGAATGAACTGGGCGCCCCGCTCTTCTACCGGGATAATCGCAGCGTCACCCTTACCCGGGAGGGGCAACGTTTCCAGGAATATGCCCGCGACACCCTGACGCAATGGGATAATCTGCGCCATGCCCTGCAGGAAGACCGGCGGGTACTGCAAGGGGAGCTGAGTCTGTATTGCTCGGTCACCGCCAGCTACAGCTTCCTCTATGACATTCTCAGCAGCTTCCGGCATCAGTACCCACGTATCGAGCTCAAGCTACACACCGGCGACCCGGCCCAGGCCGTTCACCGTGTCCAGCAGGGCGAGGAAGACATCGCCATCGGTGCCCGTCCTGACCACCTGCCCGCCAGCACCGCCTTTCGCCCCATCGCCCGCTCCCCCCTGCTCTTTATAGGCCCGGCCAGTCAACCACAGCTGGCAGAGCGACTGGGCGGCAATGCGAACAGGACGGCCTGGGAAGACATTCCCATGATTCTCTCCGAAGAAGGCCTGGCCCGGGAGCGCACCGACCGCTGGTTCCGACAGCTTGGCGTCAAGCCCCGTATTTATGCCCAGGTCAGCGGCAACGAGGCCATCGTCAGCATGGTGAGCCTGGGTTTCGGGGTGGGAGTGGTACCGAAGATCGTACTGGATAACAGCCCGCTGTCGGCACGCATTCGGCCGCTGGATGTGCAGCCAGCGCTGGCGCCTTATGAAGTGGGACTGTTCACCCAGGAACGACGCCTCGAAGAACCACTGATCAACGCGTTCTGGTCGCAGGTCAGTGACGCCTGACACCGAAAGGCCCGATGCCTGACACTTAAAACCAGCCGCTCCGAAGAGCGGCTTTTTCATCTGGCATCTAGCGTCAGGCGTCGAGCTTTCTACAAGCTCAACACCTTCTCGCCGCGCGCAATGCCGGACACGCCGGAACGGACCACTTCCAGCACCTGGGTTTCCCCGATGGCGCCGATAAAGGCGTCCAGCTTGTCCGAAGCGCCGGTGAGCTGAATAGTGTAGACCGTGCTGGTCACATCCACGATCTGGCCACGGAAAATATCCACGGACCGCTTCACCTCAGCACGCTGAGCGCCGGTGGCCTTCACCTTGATCAGCATCAGCTCGCGCTCGATGTGCGGACCTTCGGTGAGATCCACCAGCTTGACCACCTCGATCAGCTTGTTCAGGTGCTTGGTGATCTGCTCGATTTTCAGATCATTACCGAAGGTGGTCAGCGTCAGGCGAGACAAGGTGCTGTCTTCGGTGGGCGCCACCGACAGGGTTTCGATGTTGTAACCCCGCTGGGAGAACAGACCGATTACCCGGCTCAGTGCGCCCGGCTCATTTTCCATCAGGATAGAAATAATTCGACGCATCAGGTCCGCTCCGTCTTGCTCAGCCACATGTCGCGCATGGAACCGTCTGCAATCTGCATCGGGTATACGTGCTCGGTGGGGTCAACATAAATATCCATGAATACCAGACGATCCTTCAGGGCAAAGGCTTCCTCCATGGCCCCGTCCAGATCCTCAATCCTGGTGATCTTCATGCCCACATGGCCATAGGCCTCGGCCAGCTTGACGAAGTCCGGCAGGGACTCCATGTAGGACTGGCTATGGCGGCCACCGTACTGCATGTCCTGCCACTGACGAACCATGCCCAGCGCCTGGTTATTGATGTTAATGACCTTCACCGGCAAACCATACTGCAGGCAGGTGGACAGCTCCTGGATATTCATCTGAATGGAGCCTTCACCGGTCACACAGGCAACTGTTGCTTCCGGGAACGCAAACTGCACGCCCATGGCCGCCGGCAGGCCGAAGCCCATGGTGCCCAGGCCACCGGAGTTGATCCAGCGACGCGGCTTGTCGTACTGGTAATACTGAGCCGCAAACATCTGGTGCTGACCCACGTCGGAGGTCACATAGGCATCACCTTTGGTGGCCTTGTACAACGCCTGGACCACCTGCTGGGGCTTCATGGGACCGTCTTCGTTGGTCTCATACCGCATGCCATGCACTTTGCGCCAGCCGTCGATTTCTTCCCACCAGCGCTCCAGCGCCTTGCGGTCCGGCTCGCCGCCGTGCTCGTCCAGCGCCGCCAGCATCTCTTCCAGCACCTGTTGCACCGGGCCCACAATGGGAATGTGCGCCATGATGTTCTTGGAGATGGTCGCCGGGTCGATATCGATATGAATGATCTTGGCGCCCGGACAGAACTTCTTCACGTTGTTGGTCACCCGGTCGTCCAGACGGGCGCCCACCGCCAGAATCACATCGGAGCTGTGCATGGTCATGTTGGCTTCGTAGGTGCCGTGCATGCCCAACATGCCCACGTTCTGACGATCCGTGCCGGGGAAGCCGCCCAGCCCCATCAAGGTATTGGTCACCGGGAAGTTGAGGCGATGGGCCAGCTGGGTCAGCAGCTCGCTGCCCTCGCCCTGCACCACGCCGCCACCGGCGTAAATCACCGGGCGCTTGGCTTTCATCAGCTCGTCCAGCGCCTTGCGGATCTGGCCGGAATGACCACGGCTGACCGGAGAGTAGGAGCGCATCTTCACTTTCTTGGGATATTCGTAAGGATTCTTGACGTTCGGCGCCGTCTGATCCTTGGGAATATCCACCAGCACCGGACCAGGGCGGCCAGTGGTAGCGATGTAGAACGCTTTCTTCATGATTTCCGGAATGTCTTTGGCGTCACGGACCATGAAGCTGTGCTTCACCACCGGACGGGACACACCAATCATGTCGGTTTCCTGGAAGGCGTCATCGCCAATCCAGTCAGAGCGAACCTGACCAGACAAAACCACCATGGGAATCGAGTCCATGAAAGCGGTGGCCAGGCCGGTAATGGCGTTGGTAGCGCCAGGCCCGGAGGTCACCATGACCACGCCGGGCTTGCCGGTGGCACGGGCATAGCCGTCCGCCGCATGGGTGGCCGCCTGCTCGTGACGAACCAGAATGTGGCTGACAGAGTCCTGCTGGAACAATGCATCGTAAATGTGCAGTACGGACCCTCCGGGATACCCGAAGATGTACTCCACTCCCTCGTCTTGCAGCGCACGGACCACCATTTCCGCGCCGGATAACATTTCCACGGTTGCTACCTCAAATTTGAATGCATACAACCCACTGCCACGCAGCGGGACGGTGTTCTGGCAGACCGTTGAACAGCCTGCGAGCTTGCTGCCTGCGGATTAAAGCACCGTATTTGGATGCTCTGGGGTCTTGTCGGAGGTGGCCGACACAGACGCAGGCAGAGAGACGATTCTGGAGGCGCTGTCTGGATAGGGGGAAAACAGATGGAGTCATCCCACTTTGAAAACAGAAACCTCCGGAGGCTCCCACAGCGGGACGAGAGTGCAGTGATACTGCTGGCAGGACATCGCGGTAACGGTGCCCCGGGTCCCGGCCTCACACACGCCGGTAAGCGAATGCGGGTCCCGATCTCCGGAAAGCCATAATTTTGGCAGAAATGTGCGGCCAATCAAAGCCCTTGATCGACTTTAGGTTGCAGAAAATCCCCTTATCACGTCATGCTAAAGTCTGATGGATCAACCGAAATCATAAGAAGACTGACACCATGACAAAATTCAGCCTGTTTCTCGGGGGCGCACTGCTTGCCATTTCCAGCCTGAGCCCGGCGGCCAAGTTCTACAAATGGGTGGATGACAAGGGCGTCACCCATTACGACGCCCAGCCACCGCAGGGCGTAAACGCCTCTGAAGTAAACACCCGGGCCAATGCCAGTTCCGATCAAAGCGAGGCGATTGAGGCCCTTGAGGCCAAGCGCAACGCGGCACAAAAAGCCAAAGAAGCCGCAGCAACCCAGGCCAAAGAAGAGCAACGCTTAAAAACGGAACCGGATGCCGTCGCCCAGGAGCGCTGCGAACAACACCGCAAGAACCTGGAAACACTGACAAACAAACCTACCGTGCGGCGCAAGAACCCGGAGACCGGCGAAATGGAAGTGCTGGATCAGGAAGCCAGAGACAAAATGGTGGAAGACACCCGCAGCGCGCTGGAAAAGTGCGAGGCTCGCTAAGGGCGCGTCTGCCGGCAGTCACTGCGCCAATAAAAAACCGCCGACATCGATGTCGGCGGTTTTTGTTTACAGACGACTTCCCTCAATTTAACGCTTGAAGGTAAACCGCTCGTCTTCCACGTCCACGTGAACGGTATCTCCGGGAAGGTATTCACCCCTCAGTAGCGATTGCGCCAGCGGATTTTCCAGCTGCTGCTGGATGGCCCGCTTGAGCGGCCGCGCCCCATAGACCGGGTCGAAACCAGCG
>NZ_LWFX01000968.1:0-5595 GCF_001635175.1 Alcanivorax sp. HI0083
TGAAACACCAGTTGCTGGTGGCCATGCCGCAAATGGCCGACCCGGACTTTGAACATTCCGTGACCTATATCGTTGAGCACAGCAGCGAGGGCGCCATGGGGCTGACCCTCAACCGCCCGGTGCAGATCAGCCTGGGTGATATCCTCAGCGACATGGATATTGAAATCGAAGTGCCGCCCTCCGAGCGACATCGTGTGGTGGCCGGTGGGCCGATACAGCAGGAAGCCGGCTTTGTGCTGCACAGTGCCGCCACCCGCTGGCACGCCAGCACGGTCCTCAGTGATGGCCTGATCCTGACCACCAGCCGTGACATTCTGGAAGCCATCGCCATTGGTGAAGGCCCGGAGCAGTCCCTGATCTGTCTGGGCTACGCGGGCTGGGACGCCGGGCAGCTGGAGCAGGAGCTGGTGGATAACGCCTGGCTCAGCACCCCCGCCAGCCGTGAGCTGGTGCTCGACACCCCCTTCGAACAAGCCTGGCACGCCGCAGCCGCGCGTATTGGCGTGGATATGAGTTTGATTGCCACCCAGGCGGGGCACAGTTAATGCAGTTGATAGTTGATAGTGGACAGTTGACAGCTACCCACCGGCATCTTTCTTTCTTTTGTGAAGCTGGCAGCCTGCAGAATTTTTCGGACGCGGCCAGCGACCTGTCTGCTCCTGCCGGGCTGGATCGCGCCGCTGTCAATTGTCCACTATCAACTGTCCACTGCTTTTCATGATTCTTGCCTTCGATTACGGCACACAAAAGATCGGCGTGGCCAGTGGCAATGAGCTGCTGGGCACCGCCACACCATTGAAAGCCCTCCCTTGCAAAAATACCCAACCCAACTGGGATGATATTGCCGCGTTGTTGAAAGAGTGGGAACCGGAAGCCCTGGTTGTCGGCTTGCCGCTGAATATGGATGGCAGCGATAGCGAGTCCACCGCGCGCGCACGTAAATTTGCCAACCGCCTGCATGGCCGCTTCGGAAAAAAAGTGTGGCTGGTGGATGAGCGTTTGAGCACCCGCGAAGCCCGCGAACGTACCGGCATTCAGAAAGCCGATAGCCAGGTTGATTCCATGGCGGCGGTGATTATTGCGGAAGGGTTTTTTGCTGGGGACGCCGAGGCCATTGGCTAATGGGGGGGCAAAAGGCAGGTCAGGTTCACCCAGCGGGCACAAAGAGCCATAGGCGTAACCTGACATCCTGTGTTCTTTTGCGTAAAGGTGTGGAAGTCGGATTACGGCCTTCAGCCTAATACGACCTACGAAAGTCATCAATGTTTACTGCTTGACCCCTTCCACAGAAATAATAATGTCCACGGTTTCTGAAGCTGGGCCCAAGTCCTTGGTGATGCCGAAGTCGGACAGCGTCAGTGTGGTGGAGGCTTCCAGGCCCATGCGGTAGCCGCCCCACGGATCATCGCCGTAACCGATCAGTTTGGCATCCAGGGTTACCGGTTTAGTCACGCCATGCAGGGTGAAATCGCCGGTGATTTTTGCGGTTTTCTCGCCGGTTTTTTCAATCTTTGTGCTCTTGAAGGTGGCGGTGGGGTATTCGCTCACGTCCAGGAAATCATCACTGCGCAGGTGCTTGTCGCGTTCGGCGTGGTTGCTGTCCACGCTGGCAGTCTGGATGGTGGCGGTTACCTGGCTGTTCTCCGGGTTTTCAGCATCCACGGTGAAGGTGCCGTTGAAATCATTGAAGCGGCCATACAGCCAGCTGTAACCCAGATGGGAAATTTTGAAGGTGACAAACTGGTGGGCGCCTTTTTTGTCGAACTGATAGGTGCCTCCGGGCTGGTCGGCGAACGCCATGCTGCTGAGCAGCAGCGCCAGGGCGGGGACAGTGGTTTTTTTCAATAACGTCAACATAAGCATCAAGCTCCGTTTCGGGTGATTAAGATGGGTTGTGAGTGTCGTTTGAGATGTGCGTTGTGGTTCGCGGCGCCAGGCCGAGAATGCGGCGCAGGGTGTCGTCGCGATCAAAAAGATGATGTTTGATGGCGGCCAGTGCGTGCAGGCTGGCCAGCCCGATCACGGCCCAGGTGGCCCAGTAGTGAATCAGCCCGGCGGTGTCTTCCAGGCCGGTCTGGTGGCCGCTCACCGAGGGAACAGAAAACCAGTTGAATACATCCACGGACGAGCCATCGGCGCTGCTGATCAGGTAGCCGCTGACCATGGCCACGAATAACAGCAGATACAAGGCCCAGTGAGTGAGATGGGCGCTGATTTTTTCCCAGGGCTTGTGGGTGGGCAGCGGTGCCGGTGGCGGTGAAATAAAGCGCCAGCCCAGGCGCAGGAGCATGGCAATAAAGAGCAAAACGCCGATGCTGCGATGCAGGTCCGGGCCTTTGCGATACCAGGGGTCGTAATAGCCCAGGTCCACCATATAAAAGCCCAGCGCAAACAGGCCGATCACCGCCAATGCCACCAGCCAGTGGAACAGCACGGCAATGGCGCCAAAGCGTTGCGAGTCGTTGCGCAGTTTCATGAGGGTTCCCTTCCAGTGTTCTCCGCCCTTATGGCTGGGCGATCCCTTACTTGTTCAGAGTCCACGCCGCGCATCAGGTTCCGTTGATTACAAAACTTACAGGCGTTGTGCGTATGCCTCTAGCTTGTCGGCATTGTGGTCCGGGACACAGCGCAAAAAACTGAACGGTTTGATCAGCTGTTCCGTTGATTGCCTCAGTGGCCCGGCCTTCTGCTACTCTTACGCCTTGGATATGCCTTATGGACTGTGGGAGAACGGCCTTGAGCTGGGATGAGCAACAATTGCAGACACACCTGGATGTGATGGCGGCGGCCATTAATGAGCGCTTTGCGGATAAGTCACCACTGCTGGTGGGGATTGAATCCGGTGGCGCCTGGGTGGCGCAGGCGCTCAATGACCGTTTGCCTGCGGCTCTGCCGCTGGGCTCACTGAATCCGGCGTTCTACCGGGATGATTTCGACACCCGTGGACTCAAGCCCACGGTGACGCCGTCCAAGCTGCCATTTGATGTGGATGGCCAGCATATTTTGCTGGTGGATGATGTGCTGATGACCGGGCGCACCATCCGTGCGGCCATGAACGAGTTGTTCGATTTTGGTCGCCCGGCGTCTATCTCTCTGGTGGTGCTGTTCGACATCGGCCACCGACAATTGCCAATTCGTGCCGATATTTGTGGGGAAACTTTGGCATTGCCACCCCATCAGCGGGTAGAATTGCGGGGGCCCTCACCGCTAATTGCGGAGATCCGCGAACTGGTCAGTGAGGACAACAGAGAGACAAGGTCCTAAGAATGACGCCGACGCTTGCGCCATCCTCCCGCGTACAACTTACCGACGACGGTAAGCTTCGCCATTTTCTCACCACTGAGCACCTCCCCCGTTCCTTGCTGGAAGATATTCTCGATACCGCAGCAAGCTTTGTGGATGTGGGTGGCCGGGCGATCAAGAAAGTCCCCTTGCTGCGCGGCAAGACCGTGGTGAACCTGTTTTTCGAATCCAGCACCCGTACCCGCAGCACTTTTGAGCTGGCGGCCCAGCGGCTCAGCGCTGACGTGCTCAACCTGGATATTGCCAAGTCCGCCACCAGCAAGGGCGAAACCTTGCTCGATACCCTGCGCAACCTGGAAGCCATGGCGGCGGACATGTTCGTGGTGCGCCACCAGGATTCCGGGGCGCCGTTTTTCATTGCCAACGAAGTAACGCCCAACGTGGCGGTGATCAATGCCGGTGACGGGCGCCATGCCCACCCCACCCAGGCCATGCTCGACATGTATACCATCCGCCACTACAAGGGCGGGTTCGGCGGGCTGAAAGTGGCCATCGTCGGCGATATCCTGCATTCCCGGGTGGCGCGCTCCCAGGTTCACGCACTGAATATTCTCGGTGCCGAGGAAGTCCGTTTGATCGGTCCCAGGACGCTGCTGCCGGTGGATGCGGAAGCGTTGGGCGCCACCGTGTTCACGGATATGGCCCAGGGCCTGAAAGACGTGGATGTGGTGATCATGCTGCGCCTGCAGAAAGAGCGCATGGATTCGGCCCTGCTGCCCAGCGAAGGCGAATTCTTTCGTCTCTATGGCTTGAACAACGACAAGCTTCATTTCGCCAAGGATGACGCCATTGTCATGCACCCCGGCCCGATAAACCGGGGAGTGGAAATCGCCTCGGAAGTGGCCGATGGCCCCCGTTCGGTGATTCTCAACCAGGTCACCTTCGGCATCGCCGTGCGCATGGCCGTCATGTCCATGGCCATCAGCGGCCAGGACAGCGACAGCAATGCTCTGGCTGCCTCCACACAAAGCATGGAAGGAGCAGGAGGTGCCCGTGGCCAGCGCTAACCGTAACCGCGCCCATATCCTGATCCGCAAGGGCCGTGTCATCGACCCGGCCAGTGGCCGTGATGATGTGGCCGACCTGCTGATTGAAAACGGCCGCCTGACGCGCATCGGCGCCAGCCTGGACGCACCGGGGGCCGATATCGTGGAGGCCGACGGCCATTGGGTGCTGCCTGGGCTGGTGGATGCCTGTGTGCACCTGTCGCTGCCCGGTAGCGGCCGCGCCGGCGATATCGCCAGTGAAACCCGCGCCGCGGCGGCCGGGGGAATCACCCATCTGGCGGCCCAGCCGGACTGTGGCCCGGTGGATTCCACGGCGGTGGTGCGCCTGATTCGCGAACAGGCCGGCCAGGCCGGGTTTGCCCGTATCATGCCGATTGCCGCCATGACCCAGGGCTTACTGGGCGAGCAGTTGGCGGAGATGTCGACTCTGGCGCGGGCCGGTTGTATTGCCGTGGGCAATGCCGGCGGCAAGGTGGCCAATGCGCTGGTGCTCAAACGCAGCCTGGAATACGCCGCTACCTTCGATCTGCCGGTCATGTTCCGCCCGCAGGATTCGGCGCTCAGCGCCGGGGGCTGTGCCCATGAAGGGCCGGTGGCGACCCGCCTCGGGTTGCCCGGTATTCCCGCTGTGGCAGAAAGCGTGGACCTGTCCCGCGATCTGCTGTTGGTGGAAGCCACCGGAGTGCGGGCGCACTTCCAGCAAATCTCCAGCCGCGATTCCCTGCGCCTGCTGCGCGCCGCCAAACGGCGCGGCTTGCCGGTGACGGCGGACGTGAGCATCCAGCACCTGTTGCTGGACGAGTCGGCGCTGGAAGGTTTCAACAGCCATTGCCATGTGATCCCGCCCCTGCGCAGCGCCGCCGATCGTGAGGCCCTGCTGGAAGCCGTGGCCGATGGCACCATCGACGCAATCTGCTCCCAGCACACCCCCATTGGTTCCTCCAGCAAGGCGGCGCCGTTCCCGGCCACCAAACCGGGCATGGCCGGGCTGGATGTGCTGCTCTCGCTGGTGTTGGAACTGGTCAGCGAGGGCAAACTGAGCTTGTCGCGGGCGCTGGATGCGGTCACTGCGGCTCCGGCCCGTTGCCTGGGAATCCAGGCGGGCCAGCTGGAAACCGGTCGCCCCGCCAGCCTCTGTGTGCTGGACCCGGCGGCGGATAAAAACCTCAGCGAAGACTGGCTGTCCGCCGGCAACAATTCCCCCTGGCGTCATGCCCAGCTCAAGGGCAGCGTGAAGCTGACCGTGTGCCAGGGCAAGGTGAGCTGGCTGTCGGATTGAGTCAGA
>NZ_LWFX01000969.1:0-11423 GCF_001635175.1 Alcanivorax sp. HI0083
TCCACCCACGTGGAGCAGATGGGAGACCACCGCGCGCCGGTCGGCGAATTCGCCCCCTATACCCCCTCCGCCCAGGCCTTCCGCGCCATGTGGTTCGAGATTGCAGGAAAGCTGAAGCTTTAATTAATAACGTCGCGAGACGGGTTTTCGTTTTTTGAAACGCATGAGGCCGCGCCCAATGTTTGGGCGCGGCCTCATTGCTTGGCATTAAGACAGTCGTTGCTCGCCCAGCTATTAATTATTCATTATTAACTATTAATTGCCCTCCCACGGGTTCGCCCGCTTCAGCACCTCATCCAGATCCAGCCCTCTGGGCAAGGTGCCATAATTCCGATCCCCATGCTCTCCCAGTCGCGAGGCGATGAAGGCGTCAGCTACGGCGGTATTGCCGGCGGCCACCAGCTGGCTGGCCTGCATGGTCAGTGATACCCGATCCACGATATCCCGGGCCCGGTATTCCGCCTCATCCATATCGCTGAATTCGCGCTTGAGCGCGTCCACGGCCTTGTCCAGACGGGCATCACTCCCCTGGGTCTTCGCCAGTTCCGCAAACCAGGTATCCAGCACTGCCGGCGTTTTACCAAGGGCGCGCAGCATATCCAGCGCCTGCACATTACCGGAGCCTTCCCAGATCGCATTGATTGGCGCTTCGCGATACAGGCGCGCCATGATGAAGTCCTCCGTCACGCCGTTGCCACCCAGGCACTCCATAGCCTCGTAGGCATGGAACGGGGTGCGTTTGCAGATCCAGTATTTGCCGGCGGGCAAGCCCAGACGCAGCAGCAGGCTTTCATGGCTGTTGGACGGGTCCAGCGTGGACTGATCCAGCGCTTCGCCCATGCGCATGGCGATGGCCAGGGAACCTTCCACTTCCAGCTGCAAATCCGCCAGCACGTTACGCATCAAGGGTTGGTCCAGCAGAGTCTTGCCGAAAGCCGCACGCCCGGCGGCATGGTTCACGGCCTGGGCCACCGCCTGACGTTGCCCCGATGCCGACCCGATCATGCAATCGAAACGGGTCATCGCCACCATTTCGATAATCGCCGGCACCCCACGGCCTTCTTCGCCGACTAACCAACCCAATGCACCACGCAACTCGATTTCCGAGGAGGCGTTGGACACGTTGCCCATCTTGTTTTTCAGGCGCTGTACCTGGATCGGGTTCTTGCTGCCATCCGGGCGCCAGCGCGGCACCAGAAAACAGCTCAACCCGCTTTGCGTCTGCGCCAGCACCAGAAAGGCATCGCACATGGGAGCGGAGGTAAACCACTTGTGCCCCACCAGCTCATAGGCTTCACCCGGCCCTTCATTGCCAATGGCAGTAGCAACGGTGGTGTTGGCACGCACATCGGAACCGCCCTGCTTTTCGGTCATGCCCATGCCAATGGTCAGCGCCTGCTTCTCGGTATGGGGCACATTGCGCGGGTCATAGGCGTTATTGAGAATCTTGGGCAACCACGCCTTCGCCAATGACGGCGTCAGGCTAATGGAGGGCACCGAGGCAAACGTCATGGTCAGCGGGCAACCGTGGCCGGCATCGACCTGCGCCTGTAAATAGCTCTGCGCTGCCCGGGCCACATGGGCCCCGGGCTTGGGGTCCGCCCAGGGAGAAGAGTGCATGCCAGACTCCAGCCCCAGGGCCATCAACCGGTGGTAAGACTCGTGGTATTTCACCAGGTCCACCCGGTACCCCTGGCGATCGTGGGAAAAAAACTGTGGCTTGTGTTCGTTGGCCAGAAAGCCCCACTCGATCACTTCGGCACTGCCAGTGCGAGCACCGTGGGCAGACAGGGCATCCTCCGCCCAGCCCGCGCCATGGCGGGCCACCGCCTCGCGCAGGGCCGTATCGTTGTCGTAAGCGTTGTAATCTTCCAGCGCCCGGGCCTGGTTGAAGACCTCATGGGTCTGGGCCAGCGGGTCCGCTTTCAGGGTGTCGTGCTTGGCATTCATGTGAGCTCTCCCGGTTTATTAACGCAGCGTGTTTCACGCTTCATGCAACAAGCTCCACGGCCACTCCCCACGCAGGGAAAGCGCGCTGCCGTTGCTGCTTTTTACGCAGTCTGTTGCTGCTGAATAGCTTGCGCCTGCGCCGGTGGAGCACCCACCGCGCGCAAACAAAATTGGGTCAGGGATTCCGCCAGGCTGGCCTTGGGTAACGGTTCGGACAACGGACCCACCAGCGCCTCAGCAATGGCGCCCACCAGTGCTGCCGCACTCACAGCCGTGTCCTGCATGGGCAATGCTCCCTGGCTGACGCCATCGCTCAACAACTGCTGGTACAGCTCGGCATAACGCTGGCGGTAGATCAGACGCTCCGCGTCCACCGCCGGGTCCACCGGCTCGGCGATCAGGGACCAGGCCAGCGTAGACGCGGCTTGCGCCCGGCGTACAAACACCTGCAGCACGTATTCCAGCCGCTGAGCAAAATCGCCGTCTTGCTCCATGGCCTGGGCCACCGCCGCCACTTCCCGCTCGGTGGCCAGGCGAAATACCTCCGCCGCCAGCACCGCCTTGTTGTCGAAATAGCGATACAGGGTGCCCACGCCAACGCCAGCCTGGCGGGCCAGCGTCTGCATGGTCAGCCCGGCAAAACCGCTGTCACGCACCAACTGCTCTGCATTACGCAGCAGATGGGCACGCTGGGCCGCCTTGCGGGCTTTCACATTGTCGGTTTCCCGGTACGCCATAAACGGAATCCACATTCATTTCTTTAAAGAAGTGAATCATGATTCCGACTTTCGAGCAAGCCCCACCTGTCGCGCGGCTCTCTGCGGCAGGAACGCCGCTGGCGGCGCGCCTACACCAAACCTGCCAACACTCCTAGCGCCGCCATGCCCAGCACCATTCCCCACAAGGGCACCGTCTTGCTGCGCAGCACCACGAATCCCGCCACCACGATCAACAGATCCCACCCATCATGCACCGCAGAGATGAACACCGGTTGATACAGCGCCGCCAGCAGCAGCCCCACTACCGCCGCATTGATGCCCGCCACCGCACCGGCCAGTGCCGGGCGGGAGGACAACCATTGCCACCCTTCCATCATTCCCAACACCAGTAAAAAACCGGGCAGAAAAATCGCCAGTGTGGCCAGCAAGGCGCCCCACCAGGGGCTGGCTGGTAGCAAAACGGCCCCCAGATACGCTGCCAGCGAGAACATGGGCCCGGGCACCGCCTGGGCAGCCGCATAACCGGTCAGGAACGAGTCCGGGCTCATCTGTGGCCCCACCAGCTCCTGCAATAATGGCAGCACCACATGGCCGCCACCGAATACCAGCGCACCAGCGGTGAAGAAATCATTCCAGAGCCCCAGCAACTGCCCGGCGGGCAACAGCGCCAATAACGCCAAAAGCGCAAAAATCACCAACGGCAACCAACGCCAGACCGGCTTGCCCTGCAACGGCTGAGCATTTGCAGGGCGCAACCAGTACCAGCCCACCGCTGCCGCCAGCAGCAAGGCCGCCACCTGCCCCCAGAGCGCGGGCCAGAGCAGCAGCAACAGAGCCACGCCCAGTGCCAGCCCCCGCGTCAGCGGGGCCGTACAAAAGCGCGTCCCCATATTCCACACGGCATCGGCCACCACCACCACCGCCAGCCACTTCAGGCCTGTGACCACACCACCCTGCAGCCATTCCGGCAGTGCTGCCGCATAGATAGCCAGCAGTGCCATCAACAAAAAGGACGGCAAGGTAAAACCAATAAAGGCCACAAACGCCCCCGCCACCCCGCCGCGCACCCGGCC
The DNA here is from genome assembly GCF_001635175.1 of Alcanivorax sp. HI0083. Lineage (NCBI taxonomy): Bacteria > Pseudomonadati > Pseudomonadota > Gammaproteobacteria > Oceanospirillales > Alcanivoracaceae > Alcanivorax > Alcanivorax sp. HI0083. The sequence continues at coordinate 3,743 of NZ_LWFX01000969.1, forward strand.
TATGGCGAAGCCCAACTGGCTGGACGCCGGCCCCGGCAGAAACTGGGTGAGTGCCAGCAAGCGGGCAAAGTCCGCCTCGCTCAACCATTGCAGTTGCACCACAAATCGCTGGTGAAAATACCCCACATGGGCCGCCGGCCCGCCAAAGCTGATCAGCCCCAGCAGCAAAAACTGACGAAATATTTCTGTCATTACCTACACACTTAACCGTCCACAGTGCCCAAAACGCTACCACACCGTCATGACACTCGAATGCATGTCGTCCGGATGTCATCGCTCCGGTCCCACGGGTATACTCCCGGCCATGCAATCCAATGCCCACTCCGTTCTTGAACATGTCTTCGGCTACCACCAGTTTCGCGGTGAACAGCAGACCATTATCAATACCCTGATACAGGGCGACGACGCCCTGGTGCTGATGCCCACCGGCGGCGGTAAATCCCTGTGCTATCAGATCCCCGCCCTGGTCCGGCCAGGCACCGGTGTGGTGATCAGCCCGCTGATTGCCCTGATGCAGGATCAGGTGGATGCGCTCAAGGCACTGGGCGTGAAAGCCGGCTTCCTCAACTCCACCCTGTCACTGGAACAAGTACGCGAGCTGGAAAACGCCTTGCTGCAAGGCGAGTTGGACATGCTCTACATCGCCCCGGAGCGGCTGATACAGCCGCGTACCCTGGCGCTGTTGAAACAGGCTGAGGTCGCCCTGTTCGCTATCGACGAAGCCCACTGTGTGTCCCAGTGGGGGCACGATTTCCGCAACGACTATCTGCAGCTGTCCCTGCTGCACCGGGAATTCCCGCAAGTGCCCCGCATTGCGTTAACCGCCACCGCGGACCAACGCACCCGCACGGAAATTGCCGAGCGACTGGACCTGACCCAGGCGCGGCATTTTGTCTCCAGCTTCGACCGCCCCAACATCCAGTACCGTATCGAGCGCAAGGACGGCGCCCGCAATCAGTTACTGCGCCTGTTGCGTGCCGAGCACGCCGGTGAAGCGGGGATCGTCTACTGCCTGTCGCGCAACAAGGTGGACCGGGTGGCCGAATGGCTATGCCAGCAGGGCATTAATGCTCTGCCCTACCACGCCGGGCTTTCTGGCCCGCTGCGGGAAAAACACCAGCAGCGCTTTCTGCGCGAGGACGGCATTGTCATGGTCGCCACCATTGCCTTCGGCATGGGCATCGACAAACCTGACGTGCGGTTTGTGGCGCATCTGGATCTGCCCAAGAGCATTGAGTCCTACTATCAGGAAACCGGCCGTGCCGGCCGTGATGGCAACCCGGCTACAGCCTGGATGGCCTATGGGCTGGAAGACGCCATCAAGCTCAAACAGATGCTCGCCCAAAGCAGTGGCAACGAGCAGCACAAGCGCAACGAAAACCAGCGCCTGGAAAGCATGCTGGGGCTGTGCGAAATCACCCATTGCCGCCGCCAGGCATTGCTGCACTACTTTGCCGAAACTCTGGAAAAGCCCTGCGGTAACTGCGACACCTGCCTGCACCCACCGGAAACCTTCGACGCCACCGAAGCCGCCCAAAAAGCCCTGAGCTGTGTCTACCGGACCGGACAGCGCTTCGGCGTCAATCACCTGATCGACGTGCTTACCGGCAATCGCTCCGACAAGGTCGCCAGCGCCGGGCACGATCATGTGTCCACCTGGAACATCGGTAACGAATTCAACGCCAACCAGTGGAAAAGCATCTACCGTCAACTGGTGGCCCGCGGCCTGCTCACCGTGGACATGAACGGTTACGGCGCGCTGCAACTGACCGACGCCTGCCGCCCCTACCTGCGCGGGGAACAACCCCTGCACCTGCGCAAGGAAATCGCCAAAGCGAAAAAAGCCGGCACCCGCAAAAGCCAGTCCAACGTGGCGGAAGCGGATCGCGCGCTGTGGGAAGCCCTGCGCGCCTGTCGCAAACGGCTATCCGAAGAAGAAGGGGTGCCGCCCTATGTGGTCTTCCACGATGCCACCCTGATGGATATGCTCGCCATTCGTCCGCGCAACCGCATGGAATTTTCCGCCGTGAGCGGTGTCGGGGATCGCAAACTGGAACGTTACGGCGACCACTTTCTTGCCGTTCTCAATGAGGCGGCGAATGGCAACAGCGCCAGCGAGGCAGAAGACGCCGGCCCGGACAGCAACGAAATTCTCACCCTGGCCCTGGCCAACATGGACCCGCCTGCCATCGCCCGGCAACAGAACCTGAACGAGCAGACCGTCTACCGGGAGCTGAGCCAGCTGGTGGTCAACGGCAAGCTGTCACTGGAACAGGCCCTGGGCCTCAGCGACGTGGAAATCGGTATCATCCAGGACGCCCTGCTCAGCCAGGCCAACCTGGCGGAAGACACCTTCAGCTACCGCCAGATCAAGGAACAACTGGCTGACGACTGGCCCACCGGCGTCCTTCACTGTGTCCGCCAGGCCATTCTGGCTCAGTGCTGATCCGGACAGGCCACAGTGCGCCGCTGCCAGCGAACTGGGGCAACGCGCTAAAGGCGTTTCAGCTTTCCTCTTCACCGCTGCGTTTGAATGAGCGAGAAAACTGCAGAATCAAAAAGTTGATCAGCGACAGCACCAAGGCAATTTCATAACGACTGTAAGCCACCGAAATACCGATCGCCCCGGTATTCCACAGACTCGCCGCTGTGGCGGTACCGCTCACGTTAGCCCCATCCTTGAGAATCGCCCCACCGCCGATAAAGCCCATGCCGGTAATAATCCCGTACATGACCCGCGCTTCCGCGTCGGACCCGGTGTACACCTGCATTCCCACCAACATATAGCCACAAGCCGCAATGGAAACCAGCGGAAAGGTACGCAAGCCGGCGCCTCGCGCCTTCTGTTCCCGGTTCCAGGCCACCGGCAACGCCAGCACAAAGGCCGCGCCAAGCTGAATCAGGTGGGTCCCCACCTGCGCCCAGTCCAGTTCCTGCATATTGCTCTCCTTGCTTGAGTGGGTACGGGGCTTTGCCCACACCCGCTGACAGTAATCCAGCCCGGCTACCATTGAGACGCATATGTAAGCAAAAGCTTACATCGTCACAACAGAAGCCCGCCGCCCGATCACGCTACCGTTAGTACACAGAATAAACAGAGGGGAAGGAAAAATGGAACAGAATGAAGCCCTGGATCTGAACTGGCTCCCCGAGCAGGTTGATGGCATCTTCGAGGACAGCCATGCCGCCGACGCCGGCCAATGGGAATCCATAGAAAGCCACGATATCAGCCACCAGGCAGCCTGAACCGGCCGTCGGCTTTACCAAGCATTACTCGTGTTCACGCCCCGGATCAGTTAGGCTTGCCGCCCTTTTCCAGCTGATCCTCCCAACTTCATGCATTTTTCAGATCTCGGGCTGTGTGATGCCCTGCAAGCGGCCGTGGCTGAGCGTGGCTACGACACCCCTTCCCCTATTCAGGCCCAGGCCATTCCCGCCGTATTGTCCGGCCGTGATGTGATGGCCGCCGCCCAGACCGGTACCGGCAAAACCGCCGGCTTTACCCTGCCGCTTCTGGAACGCCTGCGCACCGGCACGCCTGCCCGCAACAATCAGGTCCGCGCCCTGGTGCTCACGCCAACCCGCGAGCTGGCCGCCCAGGTGGCGGAAAGCGTCTCCACCTACGGCAAGAACCTGCCGTTGACGTCCAGCGTGGTATTCGGTGGTGTGAAGATCAACCCGCAAATGCAGCGCCTGCGTGGCGGTTGCGATGTGCTGGTGGCCACACCGGGACGCCTGCTGGACCTGTATCAGCAGAACGCAGTGAAGTTCGATCACCTGGAAGTGCTGATCCTGGATGAAGCCGACCGCATGCTGGACATGGGCTTTATCCACGACATCCGCAAGATCCTCTCGAAACTGCCGCCCAAACGTCAGAACCTGATGTTCTCTGCCACCTTCTCGCCGGAAATTCGTGCCCTGGCCAAAGGGCTGGTCAACGACCCGGTGGAAGTGGATATCAGCCCGCGCAACACCACCACCGAACTGGTCACCCAATGGATCGCCCCGGTGGACAAGAGGCGCAAACCCGCCCTGCTCACGCATCTGATTCAGGAGCACGGCTGGTTCCAGGTGCTGGTATTCAGCCGCACCAAGCACGGCGCCAACAAGCTGGCCAAGCAACTGGAAGCCAGCGGCATTGAAGCCGCCGCCATCCACGGCAATAAAAGCCAGAACGCCCGCACTCGCGCCCTGGCCGACTTCAAAAGCGGCAAGGTGCGCGCGCTGGTCGCCACTGACATCGCCGCCCGCGGCCTGGATATCGAACAGCTACCCCAGGTGGTCAACGTGGACTTGCCCAATGTCCCCGAGGATTACGTGCACCGTATCGGCCGCACCGGCCGGGCCGGCGCCACGGGCCAGGCCATTTCCCTGGTCAGTGCCGACGAGTTCCAGCAGCTCAAGGACATTGAGCGCCTGACCCAGCAACAGCTGGAGCGCAAAATCGTGGCGGGCTTTGAGCCCGGCGAACCGCTTCCCGCTGGCCGCGCTCCCTTACCTCCCAAAAACAAACGCCCCAAGAAGCCGAAAAAACCTTCCTCCGGTGGCCACCGGGGCGGGCAGTCGTCCGGTAACGGCCAACGCGCGCATCAAGGCAGCAAGGCCAACGGCAATGGCGGCAATGCAGGTGCAGGAAAACCTGCCGGGAACGGGCAACGTCGGCGCCGGCCGCAACGCAACAACCGTCCGGCAAATGGCAATAAAGCCTGAATCGCATAACGCCCGGTGCCTGACGCCGGATAAAAAAACGGGGCCAGCTGGCCCCGTTTTTTTATGCTGACGCCAACCCTTAACGCTGGCGTAGCAGCCCCTGGTAGTGGGCCATATAACCTTGCAGCTCGGCATCACTCAGATCTTTGAGCACCTTGTTGTTCACCGCATGCACCGCCTTGCGGCTGCCATCCACCCCCACATTCAAGGCCTTCTGGGTCACAAACCCCACCTTCACTTCCTTGGTGTTGGCAACAAAGACTTCATCGATAATCTTGTCTGCCACATCGCCCATGGCGCGGGTCACCAGCGCCACATCCTCGGTGCCTTTGCCCGCCGCACACAGCTCGGTGGCCTTGCGGAATCTCTCGGCAAAGGCGTCATCCACCGGGAACGAAATATGAGCCTGGTTACCGTTGTCGTCACCGGCCTGCCAGTACATGTCTTTCACGTTCGCCAGTACCGGTGCAAATTCCTTGCTGGTGATTTTCTTGAAGATCTGGCGAGTCAGCATGCTGGACGCCTTGCCCGCAGTAGAAACGGCAAAATCGATGACTTTTTTCTGGCCTCCGGACAGTTCGGTCATGTTCGCCGGCTCCACCAGGAACAGACTAAGAACACGGTCGGTCAGATGATCTGCCATCTGGATGAACTTCTCCGCGCTGTCCTTGCGATCATTCTCAACAGCGTGAATGAAATCTTCCGTGCTGTTCACCAGCGCCGGGTTTGCGGGAATCGCCACCACATTTTGCATTGTTATATCCTTGCCTGTTCTGTGTGCCGTGGCCGCCCACCAGGCAGCCCATCAAGCTGGCCATAATAGCGGGGGGACGGGCGCAGGGGAAACGCCGATCAGGCCGGAATAACAAAGCTGATACGTCTTCAGGGCAAACTCGCACTTTGTGTAACCGCACCGGTCTGCATCGGATGGCGGATATCCACCTGTGGCGTAGTCAGCATGGTGCCGTTCATGGCGCAATCCGGCCCCAAACTAACCTGCTCAAAGCTGGCCGAAGCCTCGGGATTACGCCATACCAGCGACACAGGCCCCGGGCCGCAAATCCCCCCAAGCAAGGGCACACGGATTTTAACCTGCATATCATGCACCGTGAGCTTGCGGGGGCTATCCACCTGCCCTTGCCAGGGCAGGCCCAGCGCCTTGATGCTTTTACACAAAGGGTTGAGCCCCCCGAAAGTCACCGCAGTAACACGAAGCCCACCGGCGGCATCCACGCGGCCATCAAAGGTGGTTTCACAGGAAACCGGTATACGGCCTTTTTTCATGGCCAATTCACCGCTGGCGGAAAAGGGCCCAGCCGGCGCCACGGCCACGTCGGCCGATGCGGTAAAGGAAAGCGACAACAACACGATGGGCAAGAGCACGGCGCTCCTGCGGGCAATGACAGTCCTTATCATTGTTATTATTCCTGTTTCGATTCTTATTTTGTCTGCAGCTTTACTTATTATCTCCCCACACCAATATTGTCACGGCAATTCAGCGGCTGCCAATCACAGCACGGCAGATCTTCGCCGCGCTGCTACCGTTAATCGTTCTTTGAAAAATGAATAGCATTCACAGCAATGAGTAACCGATGCTGCCCAGCACTGCCAGAACCACCGCCCACTTGGCTGTTACATAGAACCGCTTATTCTTCCTCTTCACCGATTTAAGGAACGCTTTATACGCGAGAACGCCCTTGCCCAGCTTGTTACCAATGCCAGTGTGACTACTGTCCACGTTGTCAATCATGAACAAGCGATTAAAAAACCAGCCGAAGAACCAGTACGCCTTCTGCACCCATTTACTCTTCAGGGGGCGATCCACGTCAGTCATCAGGATGATGCGCGGAGTGTCCGTGCGATTCCACGCAGAATGAATATAGGTTTCATCGAAGATAATGCTGTCGCCATCGCGCCAGATGTAATCCTCCTCATTCACCGTCAACCCGCAGTTTTCATCATTGGGGGTACTCAGACCAATGGAGTAGCGCAGCGTGTAGGCAAACGGATCGTGATGGCGATTCAGTTTTTTGCCCGGCATCAACACCGCGAACAGGGCGATATTCAGGGTGGGAATCTGCTCCAGCAGCGCCATGGTTTTCGGCGCCAGGTCATAGGCCGAGGGCAGCTTGTTGTCATACACTTTCAGATAAAAACTGGTCCAGCGATTATCCTTGTAAAAACTACTGGCCGGCAGATCCTCTTTCGCCGTAATCAGCCCCCCGTGATACAGCGCCACCGCCCCATCGCGAATGGTTTCCCAATTATCCTCAATCAGCTGTAGCTCTGGCAGATGTGACAGGCTCAGGCGCGGCGTGGTTGGCACCTTGGACAGCAGATAGGCCGGAATATTGAACGGCACCATAAAGGTGGAAAAGTCCGACAGCTGGCGCTTCAGGCCAAACGGTTCCCGGTTACGCACCCGAATAAAAACAATGCAGCCTGCATAAGTCAGCAGACAGGCCAGAATTACGGTCATCTGTTTTCCCTTGGTTCATTGATCCCAGGTTCGAGGCAACCCGCGCTGCCCGAAAAATCGACGGCCGGGATTTTAAAGCAAAATCCCCCGTAAAACCGGGATAATACCTGCCAATTGCCGCCATTGCTCTGTCTGACAGGCCCGTCGGTCTGTTCTCTGCGGCCTTGTCAGCGCCACCATCATTGGCCGACACCCCGGTTAGCGGTACATTCTAGCCTTGCCTTGGCACAACAGCCCCCAGCCTTGAGGAATCCACCCTGTGACGCACCGAATTCTCCCCCTGATCGCCTGCCTGCTGCTCCTGGCACCGTGGAGCCACGCGGACGATAGCTCGCTGACCATCAAGGATGTCATTGATACAGGGGAGAAAGCCGAAGCGGTGATTGCTGACTCCCTGCAAGATGACAGCATTCGACCCGGCGATACCCCCCCTATCGACCATGCTGGCCATCATGAACGCAGCCCAGGACGGAAACTGGGACGCCGCCGGGG
>NZ_LWFX01000970.1:0-3303 GCF_001635175.1 Alcanivorax sp. HI0083
GCTCTCGCTGGTGTTGGAACTGGTCAGCGAGGGCAAACTGAGCTTGTCGCGGGCGCTGGATGCGGTCACTGCGGCTCCGGCCCGTTGCCTGGGAATCCAGGCGGGCCGGCTGGAAACCGGTCGCCCCGCCAGCCTCTGTGTGCTGGACCCGGCGGCGGATAAAAACCTCAGCGAAGACTGGCTGTCCGCCGGCAACAATTCCCCCTGGCGTCATGCCCAGCTCAAGGGCAGCGTGAAGCTGACCGTGTGCCAGGGCAAGGTGAGCTGGCTGTCGGATTGAGTCAGACCCGCTACGAAGCCGCTGTAGGAGTTCCCTTCCAGGGGACGAACTGAGCGTAGCGCGATATTGGCGAAAGCCAATCCTCTGTTCACCGGGTGATGCTTTTCCTGTGAGGCGAGCTGCAGTCAAAGGCGGCCACTGCTTCGCTGTCGCTCGGTTCGTCCCCTGGAAGGGAACTCCTACAAAGTGCGTTTTACCTCTCTTCCAGCTGAAACACTTCCTCTCTTAGATCGGCTTCCCCAACGACCCCCGGCGCCACGCGCCAGCGCCCTTCCCTGTCCTGGAAAATCAGGGCCGGTGTACCTTGCAGGCCCAGTCCGATCATCAGCCCGGTGTTGCTCTGGATCTGGCTGCGGATGGCGTCGGGGACTCGCTCCAGCGGGCGGATACCGCCGTCGTCAAAGTGGCCTTCGTGCTCGGCCAGTGCGGCGGCCGGGTCCGGGGCAGCGAGCACGGCACCGCCTTGAGTGAAGCTGCGTTTGGGATTGATCAGCCCGACGATGATATGGCGTACCTGTAGCACGTTGTCCTCGTCTTCGATCATGGGCTGCATGTTTTCCCACAACCGGGCGCAGTAGGGGCAGGCCATATCCGTGAACACATAAGCCACTCGTTGCGGCTGCTGTGGGCCTTCCGCTACCCAGGTGCTGGCTTCCAGCTTGGCCAGCAGGCTGTCCATGGAGGGGCCGTCGTCGGCCTGGCCGATCAGGGGCATCAGCAGGGTGAGCAGCAAGGCAGCAGGTTTGATCATGGAGTGTCTCCCGGAAGGTGTTGGCTAAGAAAGTGATGCAGGCTGGCGTCGGAGAGGGGGCCAAAATGGCGCCCGACTTCCTGGCCCTGCTGATCGAACAAAAGGGTTAGCGGCAGGCCACGGTTGCCCGCATAGCGACCCAGATCCGCATGTGGANCCAGTAACAGGTGCTCAAAGTGGAGCTGCCCTTCGGTGAGGTACTGGCGGACCTGATGGGGGTTCTCCCCCTGATTGGCAAGAATAAAGCGCACCCCGGGGTAGCGCTGCTGCCCGGCCTCAAGCACAGGCATTTCCCGCCGGCACGGTGGGCACCAGGTGGCCCACAGGTTTACCAGCGTTACCCCGCTGGATGCCGCTTTCAGCGTGGTGGCGTCCCCTTGCAGATTGTACAGGGTGACCTCCGGTAACGGGCTGGGCGTTGGCGACAGGGCTTCCAGTGCGGCAAACGTCAGCGTCATGCAGAGCAGCGCGGCGGCACTGGCAGACACCAGCGCAGCGCGGACGCGGGGTTGCCGGTACAGGCTGACGGCCAGCACCGCCAGCGCCACCAACGCACCGGGCCACCACCAGCCCCCGTCACGGATGTCGAGCATGGCCAGCCAGGAGTCGTACTGGTTCTGGTAGCGCCACACAAACGCCAGTCGCGCCCCCAGCACGGCGGTAATGGCAATCAGCCATAGCGTTGCTTCGATGCGTTGCCCACGGCGTTGCCACCACAGGCTGGTGAGGCTGGCGGCGAAAAAGCCGGTGAGCACGACAAAAGTGCCTGCCGGCAGGGCCAGTGGGCCAATGATGACAGCGTCCACGGTCTCTCCATGTCAGGGAAGCGCCAGTGTGGCCCGGCTGCATTAACCGTGGGTTAACCGGTGGCGCCGACACTGGGCTGCAACTTGCGCAGCCTAACCGGGTCAGAGCCACATGCATATTTTATTGATCGAAGATGACGCCTTGCTGGGTGATGGTATTCAGGCCGGGCTGCAGGCCATGGGGTTTACCGTGGCCTGGGTGACGCGTGCGCGCGAAGGGCTGGCTGCCTGGAAAAGCGTGGAGTTCGATGCGTTAGTGCTGGATCTGGGGCTGCCTGACCAGGATGGGGGCCAGGCCCTTTGCCAGTGGCGCGACGCCGGGCTCACTGCGCCGGTATTGATCCTCACTGCCCGGGACGCGGTACAGGACCGCATTGATGGCTTGCAGCGCGGTGCCGATGATTACCTGGTCAAGCCGTTTGATCTGGGCGAACTGGCGGCGCGTTTGCAGGCACTGCTGCGCCGTAGTCGCGGCCAGGCGAGTCCGTTGATTGAACATGGCCGGGTGCGGGTGGACCCGTTTCGCCAGCAGGTCTGGCTGGCGGATCAGGAGGTGGAATTACAACGGCGGGAGATGGCGTTGTTGCTTGCCTTGTTGCAAAGCCGGGGTCGGCTGCTCACGGCGGACCAGCTGGCCGACCGTGTCTATGGCTGGGTGGATGGCGTGGAGAGCAACGCGCTGGCGGTGCATATCCATAACCTGCGCCGCAAGCTGGGCAGCGGCATTGTGGAAACCGTGCGCGGTGGCGGGTATCGCCTGGGGGCGCCGTCGTGATGGCGCGCTCGCTGCGTTCCCGGGTGTTGTGGCTGGTGGCGTTCAGTTTGCTGAGCGTCTGGCTGCTGCTGGCACTGTGGTTACACAATACCGTCAAGCAGCATCTGGGCACGGCGCTGGACCAGCGTCTGGCGGCGTCTGCACGGATGGTGGCCTCCATGGCCAATGCCAGTGCACCGGCGTTATCCGCCAAGCCGGAGCTGCAGGCGGTGGTAAATAGCGGGCTGTTTTGCCAGGTGATGAACTTGCGTGGCGAGATTCTGGCGCGTTCCGGCGGCGCGCCGTCCGCCCACCTTGCCAGCAGCCAGGACGGCTTTACAGAGCGCTCCCTGGCGGGTGAACGCTGGCGCGTTTATACCGTCAGCCAGGGGCAGGTACGGGTTGCCACCGCCGAACCCATGGCGGTGCGTGAATCGTTGCTGGCGACGCTGGCCTGGGCGTTGCTGGTGGGGTTGTTGCTGGCCCTGCTGGGGGCGTGGTTGGCGGTGCGCTGGGCCGTGAGCCGCGGCCTGGCGCCGCTGGACGCGGTGCGCAGGGAGTTTGAGTCGCGCCCGGTGCAGGCGGCGTCAGCGACACCCAGCGCGGCCGGGATCACGGAGTTGGTGCCCCTGGTGGCGGCGCTGGATCGCTGGGCTGATCAGGCCCGGCAAGCGCTGTTGCGCGAGCGGCGGCTGACCGACGATCTGGCCCA
>NZ_LWFX01000971.1:0-9478 GCF_001635175.1 Alcanivorax sp. HI0083
ATCTTCATCACTCCCCAGATAGGCTTCGATCACCAACGGATTGTTTTTCACTTCATCCGGCGTGCCTTCGGCAATTTTTTCACCGTGGTCGATCACCATGATCTTGTCCGCCAGGCTCATGATCATGTCCATCTTGTGCTCAATCAGGCAGACCGTGACACCGTGATCCACCATCTTGCGAATCAAGGCCGCCAGGTTTTCCGTTTCTTCCGGGTTGATCCCGCCTGCCGGCTCATCCAGCAGCACCAGCTCCGGATCCGTTGCCAGTGCCAGCGCAAATGCCACGCGCTTTTTCTCTTCCTGGCTGATATCCGCGGTAATGCGATGACCGATGTGAGACAGGCCGACAAAATCCAGCACTTCCTGGGCCCGGGCACGACACTTTTTCTCTTCGTCGCGCAGGCGTTTGGAATTGATGATCACATCCCAAAGGCGTGACTGGGTGCGCAGACGGTGGCCCACAATCAGGTTGTCCAGCACCGTGGACTGATCGAACAGCATGGTGGTCTGGAAAGTGCGTGCAATGCCCAGCCGGGCAATGCGATCACAGGCCATGCCGGTAATGTCCATGCCCTGGTATTCGATACGCCCCTCGGTGGGCGCCATGGCACCGGCCACCAGATTGAAGAAGGTGCTCTTGCCGGCCCCGTTGGGACCGATGATGGCGTTGATCTTGTTGGCTTCGAATTCGATGCTGACGTTATTGACCGCCGCCAGCCCGCCGAAACGTTTGGTGAGGTTATGAATCTTAAGCATGGTTACCGGCCTCCTGCGTGGATGCTGCCGAGGACTTGCTGGACGACGTATTGCTGGCCGCCTTCTCTTTTGCCTGGCTGGCATCGTGCGCCGCCGCAAGGCGACGACCGCGCCAGGACAGGAAGGAACCCACGACCCCTTTCGGGAAGAAGATCACCAGCACCACCAGCATCGGCCCGAACACGATCATCCGGTACTCTTCCAGGAACTGCAGTGACTGGGTCAGCCAGGTAATTACCAGGGTACCCAGCAGCGGGCCCATCAGGGTGCCAATGCCGCCGACCAACAGGTAGGTAATCATGTCGAAGGTGTGTGTCACCTCGGCTTCCGCCGGGCCGATGAAACGCACCATGCCGGCATACAGCGCACCCGCCACACTGGCGTAGGTGGTAGACAGCACAAACGCCAACACCTTGTTGCGCATCAGGTTGATCCCCAGCGACGCCGCCAGGTCATCACTGATACGAATGGCAAGGAAGGTCCGCCCCAACAGGGAATGCGCGATCCGTGATGCCAGCCAGATGGACAGCACCATGAATGCCAACGCCAGGTAGTAGAACGGAGTGGTCTCGGTGAAGTCCACCAGCCCGAAGCCGCTCGGCGCAGGAATATTGATAATCCCCAGGGCACCGTGGGTCAGCTCTTCCCACTTATCCAGCAACAGATAAATAATGAAGCCCACGCACAGGGTGAAGATGGCGAAGTAGTGTTCTTTCAGGCGCAGGGAAATCACCCCCACCAGAAAACCGAGGATAGCGCCCACGGCCCCTGCCGCGATAAACGCCGGCCAGAAGGCCCAGCCATGATCCACAGTAAGAATCGCCAGAGCGTACGCCCCCATGGCAAAGAAACCGCCGTGGGCAAGATTCAACTGACCACACAGGCCAGTGATGATGTTCATGCCGTACACAGCAATGGCCCAGACAAACGCCAGTGCCATCACATAGATCTGGTACTCGTTGCCCGCCACAAAGGGGAACAGCAAGGCCGCCACGATCATTGCGATCTTCATGGCCGGGGTCATAAAAAAATTGGAAATCTTGGTCAGGGCACTCATTAGTGAACCCCCTTGCTGAACAGGCCAGTCGGCTTGATGGAAAGAATCACCACGAGCAGGGCAAACGCGATGATGTCCTTGTAATCGGTGGAGATATAAAAGCCGCCGAACGCTTCGGCAAAGCCGATGATCAGGCCACCAACAATGGCACCGGGTATGGAGCCCATGCCACCCAGGATAATGATCACAAAGGCTTTCATGATCAGCAGATGCCCCATGGCCGGGTAGACCAGGTTGATCGGCGCGAACAGGGTGGCGCCAACCGCCGCCAGTGCCCCGGAAATAGCGAATGTCATCATCGCCACCCGGTTGGCATCAATGCCGACCAGAAAGGCGCCTTCACGGTTCTGGGCCATGGCCACGATGGTGGAGCCAGTCATGGTTTTCTTCAGGAACAGATGCAGCACTGCCATTAACGAAAACGCACCCGCGATGATCAATACCCGCTGAGCCGGAATGGTCATGCCGGCAATATCGAGAATGTCGGTATAGGGCGTGGGCATGCGACGGAACTCGGCGCCCCACTGCATTTGCACCAGCGCTTCGAGAAACAACATGATGCCGATGGCGGCAATCTTGTCGTGAATCGGGGGCGCATGGCGCAGCGGGTTGAACACCAACCGTTCACACAGTACCGCCAGCAGCGCCACTGCCACGGCAGCCAGCAACATGGCCACCCAGTAGTTCACACCGAAGTCGACCATGGTGATATACGAGACATAGGCGCCGACCATATACAGCGCCCCGTGAGAAAAATTAGGGACGTGCAGAATGCCGTACACCAGCGTCAGCCCCAGGGCCACCAGCCCGTAGATGCTGCCCAGCGTCAGGCCATTGAGCACTTGTTGAAAGAACAGTTCCAAGGCAAAGCCTCCTGTTTTGGGAGAAACCCGCTAGCGGCCATTTGCCGCCCTTCCCTGATCACCGATCACGGGAAGCGGTTTCTCGTTTTTGCGTTGTTATTCAGCTCCGCGGAGTAGCGCATCCGCTTATCTTTTATGTTGGAGCTGACTCGGCCCACCCACCATTAGGCAGGCCGCAAGGGAGCCCCTGAATCCAGACGCTCCCGGGTGCAGTCATCTACGATGCCTGCTGTTCCTCATGGCCGGCCCACTCCTGCTCCTGCAGGGCTCGCCACATCACCTTGCCGGTGGGCGAACGGGGCAGTTCATCGCGGAACTCCACCACATGCGGCACCTTGTAGGCCGCCATTTCCTCTTTGCACCAATCAATGATGGCCTGCTCGGTGAGCGTGCCTTTCATGTCATCGCGCAGAACCACGCACGCCTTCACGCTTTCACCTCGGCGTTCGTGGGGGGTGGAAATCACGCAGCTTTCCTGAATCGCCGGGTGGCGATACATCAGGCTTTCCACTTCTGCCGGCCACACCTTGAAGCCAGACGCATTGATCATGCGTTTGACCCGGTCGACGATGAAGAAGTAGCCCTCTTCGTCGATGTAGCCCAGATCACCGGTGCGGAAGAAGCGCTTGCCATCCAGCTCCAGAAAAACCTTTTGTGTCTCCTGGGGGCGTTTCCAGTAACCCTGAAATACCTGCGGGCCATGGGTAATGATTTCCCCCACTTCGCCCTGCGCCAGCTCTTTGCCGGTTTCCACATCAATAATGCGCGAATCGATATCAAACACCGGAATACCCAGACACTGGGACTTGGGACGGTCGGTGGGATTAATGTGGGTGCCGGCAATGGTTTCGGACAGGCCGTAACCTTCCATGTAACGCAGGCCGGTCAGCTTGAAGAGTTTGTCGGACACCGCCGCCGGCATGGCCGCCCCGCCGCCACCGATATTTTCCAGGGAGGACAGGTCGTATTTCTCCACGTCCGGATCGGACAACAGATCGATAGCCATGGTGACAATGTTCACCCAGCGGCTCACCTTGTAGCGCTCGATCAGCTTGGCCGCCACCCGGCGGTCCCAACGGGTCATCAACACAATCAGCGAACCGCCATAGATGGGCGAATTCATGGAGCCCTGCATGCCGGTCACATGAAAATACGGCAGCGTGGCCAGGGTGACAGACTCGGTGGTGCCATGGCTCCAGACGGCCCCCTGCACACAGGTGGCCATCACCGACGCATGGGTATGCATACAACCTTTAGGCGCACCGGTTGTGCCCGAGCTGTACGGAAACACGGCAAGATCATCCGGCCCCACCAGCAATTCACTGGGCTGTTTGGCGGCCGCGATAACGTCCTTCCAGGCCAGGTGTGCCGGGTCCGCCAGGGCAGCAGCAGGCGCCTCCACTTCCGGTGGCAGGGGCAAGTCCGTGTCACGGACGATGTAATCGCTGTAAGCCGCCACAATCAGGTGGCGCAGATTCACCTTGCCCACCACAGGCGCAATCGCCGCCAGCAACTCCTGACCGCAAATCGCCACAGACGCTTCGGTATCTTCCAGGTAGTGCTCCAACTCCGCCGCCCGGTTCATGGGGTTCACCGGCACCACAATGGCGTTGGCACGAAGGATTGCGTAGTAGCTGATAATGAACTGGGGGGCGTTCTGCATGAACAGCAGCACCCGGTCGCCCTTTTCCACCCCCAGTGATTGCAGGTAGCCCGCCAGGGCATCCGCCTGCTGCTTCAACTGGGCAAACGTGAGGGGGCTGTCGTAATAGTTGATCGCGTCCCGTTGCGGGTAACGCAATGCAGACACCTCCAGATTGGTATAGAGGCTGGTCTGCGGCAGGCTCAGATGCTTGGGCATATTCTCTGGCCAGACCGCATGATGCCGATCAGACATGTCTTACTCTCCCGAACTGCAGCCCTCGCAGAGCTGCTTTTATTGTTGATACCCGGAAACCGCCGGATAAAACCGATAAGACCGGGCTAGCGCAGCCTGCTCATCGGTGAATACAAAGTGTTGACTCGCCGGTCAATCTGACACGCCCCAAAGGGGGCGTCAATACTATTTTGGAACTACGTTTTGTTTTTTGAAAACAAATATCGCAGGGAGGGAAAATCAGGAAAGGCAAGCCGGGGACCAAGAACATACCACTGAGTATGCCGCATGCACACACCGGCCATCAGAAATTCGGACAGGTATTTTATTGCAGGAAACGGGCGCCAGCCCGCTAGGCTTGGGCCGTCAGCAAAGAGGGAGAGTGCTGCAGGCTATACAAAAAGGTATCCACATAATCCGGTGCCGCATCCGCCAGCTCAAACACCGACGGGTCCAGCAACCAGTGCATGATCAGCCCGGTCAGCAGGCTGTGCAGTAATGTCACCGCGCGACCAACGTCTAACCCGGCAGGCAGCTGCCCCTTGTTAATGGCATTCCTGAAGGTGGTTTCCAGCCCTCCGGAGGCCGCTTTACAGGCATCCTGCTGCCGCTGCATCAAATCCAGGTTCTCTCCACTGAATTCGCACTTCTGGAACATGATCTCGAAAACTCGCCGCTGGGAGGGGTCCCGTGCGACTTGCTGTAACAAATAGACCATAAACTCGCGCAGGCGACCCAACGGATCCGCCTCATCGCCCGCCTCCGCCCGCTGAGCCAGGGCCTCAAAGGGCAAGCGCCGACGATCCGCCATGGCAATGAAGACATCGTGTTTATTTTTGAAATGCCAGTAAATCGCCCCTCGTGTCACGCCTGCCTCACTGGCAATATCATTCAATGAAGCGGACAACACACCCTTGCGGTGGAATACCTGCTCAGCCGCATCCAGAATCCGGGTACGGGTTTCCATCGCTTCGGCCTTGGTGCGCCTGACCATAGGAGGCTCCCAAATGGAATTAAGGATTTTTTGTGCAAGTTGGCCCACAGGCCTATACATACATCGTCGAATGTATATACTGAACCTGATTCAATTTTCATGCAAGCGTCACTGGTCCGTCTGCACGGGACCGGTCTGTGGCGTGCTTTAGCGTGTTTCCAAGCACTGAGGTGATTATGCGCAGCGGTTTCATTCTCCCCCTGATGGCAGGCGCGCTCGTCCTGCAGCTTAGCGGCTGCGGCGATGCAGGCCAGCCCGGTCAACAACAACAGCAGGCCCCCAAAGCCGGTTTCGTCACGGTAAAAGCCGAAACCATCACCCTGAATCGGGAGTTACCCGGGCGTACCACTGCGCACCAGATTGCCGAAGTGCGGCCCCAGGTCAGCGGCGTCATTGAGAAGCGCTTGTTTGAGGAAGGCCAGGAAGTGGAAGCCGGCCAACCGCTGTACAAGATCGACTCGCGCACCTATCAGGCCGCCGTGGCCACAGCCAAGGCCGAGCTGGCACGCTCCCAGGCAACGTTGAAGTCCAACGACCTGCGCGCCAAACGCTTCAAGAAACTGCTGGATTACAAAGCGGTGAGCCAGCAGGAATACGACGAAGCACAGGCCCAGCTGGATGAGAACAAGGCCGCTGTGGCAGCCGCCCGCGCCAACCTGCAAAGTGCCCAGATCAACCTGGACTACGCCACCATCGAAGCGCCTATCAGTGGCCGCATTGGTCGCTCCAGCGTCACCGCAGGTGCCCTGGTCACGGCCAACCAGGCCAACACGCTGGCCACCATTCGTCAGCTGGATCCGATCTACGTGGACCTGACCCAGTCCAGCAATGAGCTGCGCCAGCTGCGTCAGGCCATGCAAGCCGGTGAGCTGCAGCAAGTCAGCGAAGATGAAGCCCGCATCACCCTGATCCTGGAAGACGGTTCTCATTACAAGGAAGCCGGTGCTCTGCAATTTTCCGAATTTGCCGTGGATGAAAGCACCGGTTCCGTGACATTGCGCGCCCTGTTCCCGAACCCGGAAAGCGAGCTGCTGCCCGGCATGTTTGTGCGCGGTCGCCTGCCGGAAGGCCAGCGCGAGGACGCCATCCTGGTGCCCCAGAAAGGCATCACCCGCGACCCCACAGGCCAGGCCTATGCCATGCTGATCGACAGCAATGACCAGGCCAAAAAGGTGAAGGTCAGCACCGAACGGGCAGTAAAAAATCAGTGGTTGATCGCTGACGGCCTGAAAGACGGTGACCGCCTGATTATCGACGGCCTGCAACGCATTCAACCCGGCGCCCCGGTCACTCCGGTGGACACCGAGAATGACGACAACCAAGGCGAAGCCGCTCAGCAAGCACAGCCCCAGTCCCCCGCCGGGAACACCGGCGAGGCACAAAGCGCAGCGCAATAACGCGCAACGACGAGAAACGGGATTCCCATGGCCAGATTTTTTATTGACCGTCCGATTTTCGCCTGGGTTATCGCCATCATCATGATGATGGCCGGTGCCCTGGCCATTTACACCCTGCCCATTGAGCAGTACCCCACCGTTGCGCCACCACAGGTGTCCATTGCCGGTAACTACCCCGGCGCCTCGGCAAAAACCGTGGAAGACTCGGTCACCCAGGTGATCGAGCAGCAAATGAACGGGATCGACAACCTGCTGTACATGAGTTCCAGCAGTGACTCCTTCGGTAACGCCGCGGTGAACCTGACCTTCGCCCCCGGCACCGACCCGGATATTGCCCAGGTACAGGTGCAGAACAAGCTGCAACTGGCAACCCCGCTGTTACCCCAGGAAGTACAGCAGCAGGGGATGCAGGTCACCAAATCCTCCGATTCCTTCCTCATGGTGGTGGGTTTCACCTCCGAGGATGGCAGCCTGTCACGGGCCGATCTGGCCGACTACGTGGCCTCCAACGTTCAGGATCCGGTCAGCCGGGTGCCCGGTGTGGGCCAGATCCAGCTGTTCGGCTCTCCCTACGCCATGCGCATCTGGCTGGACCCGAACAAGCTGAACAAGTTTGATCTCACCCCCCAGGACATCACCCAGACCATCCAGGTGCAGAACAACCAGGTGGCCAGTGGCCAACTGGGCGGCGCCCCTGCGGTGGAAGGCCAGCAACTGAACGCCACCATCATTGCCCAGACTCGTCTGGAGGACGTGGATCAGTTCAAGAACATCCTGCTGAAAGTGAACCCCGACGGCTCTCAAGTCTTCCTGAAAGACGTGGCTCGAGTGGAACTGGCAGCACAAAACTACGACGTGCAGGGCCGCTACAACGGCCAGCCGGCCGCCGGCCTTGCCATCAACCTGGCCACCGGCGCCAATGCCCTGGACACCGCCGAGGCCCTGCGTGCCCGCCTGGACGAACTGCAACCCTACTTCCCCGACAAGATGGAAATGGTGTTCCCCTACGACACCACTCCCTTCGTGAGCATCTCCATTGAGGAAGTAGTGCACACCCTGTTCGAGGCCATCATCCTGGTCTTCCTGGTGATGTACCTGTTCCTGCAGAACTTCCGCGCCACCCTGATTCCCACCCTGGCGGTGCCGGTGGTATTGCTGGGCACCTTCGCTGTGTTAGCTGCCTTCGGCTTCTCCATCAACACCCTGACCATGTTCGGCATGGTGCTGGCCATTGGCCTGCTGGTAGATGACGCCATCGTGGTGGTGGAAAACGTGGAACGGGTGATGCACGAGGAAGGCCTCCCGCCCAAGGAGGCCACCCGCAAATCCATGGGCCAGATCACCGGCGCCCTGGTGGGTATTGCCCTGGTGCTCTCCGCCGTATTCGTTCCCATGGCCTTCTTCCCCGGGTCCACCGGCGCCATCTATCGCCAGTTTTCCATCACCATCGTGTCCGCCATGGTGTTGTCCGTACTGGTCGCCTTGATCCTCACCCCGGCGCTGTGTGCCACCATGCTCAAGGCCAAGGACAGCGAGCACCAGACCAATCACGGTTTCTTTGGCTGGTTCAACCGCACCTTCGACAAGAGCAGCCGCCGCTACCAGGGCAGCGTGGAGAAGATCCTCGGGCGCCGTGGCCGCTACCTGTTCATCTATGTGGTCATCGTCGGCGTGCTTGGTTTCAGCTTCATGCGGCTGCCGTCCAGCTTCCTGCCGGAAGAAGACCAGGGCATTCTGTTCACTCTGGTGACCCTGCCGGCCGGCTCCACCCAGGAGCAGACCGTCGATGTTCTCAAGAAGATGGAAAACTACTATCTCAATGAAGAGTCTTCCGCCGTGGATGGCCTGTTCACCGTGGCCGGCTTCAGTTTCACCGGCCAGGGCCAGAACGCCGGCATGGCGTTCGTGAACCTGAAAGACTGGTCAGAACGGGACCTGTCCGTGGACGGTGCCAACAATGTGGTTGGCCGCGCCATGGGCTACTTCTCGACTATCCGTGAAGCCATGATGTTCGCCCTGAATCCGCCCTCGATTCCCGAACTGGGCAATGCCAGCGGCTTCGACTTCCAGCTGTTGGACCAGTCCGGCCAGGGCCATGAGGCTTTGATTCAGGCCCGTAACCAGATGCTCGGCATGGCCGCCCAGGATCCACGCCTGGCCGGGGTACGCCCCAACGGCCTGGAAGACAGCCCGCAATACCAGATCGACATTGACCAGCAGAAAGCCAAGGCGCTGGGCCTGTCCATCAGTGATATCAACAACACCCTGCAGATTGCCTGGGGCTCCAGCTACGTGAACAACTTCGTGGACCGGGGCCGGGTGAAACGGGTGTATGTACAAGCCGATGCGCCCTACCGGATGCTGCCGGAAAACATCAACGACTGGTTCGTGCGTAATAATCAGGGCGAAATGGTGCCGTTCTCCACGTTCGCCACCGGCCACTGGACCTATGGCTCGCCCAAGCTGGAACGTTACAACGGCGTCTCCTCGGTGAACATCCAGGGCAACGCGGCACCCGGCTACAGTACCGGTGAC
>NZ_LWFX01000972.1:0-2211 GCF_001635175.1 Alcanivorax sp. HI0083
GGTGACCGCTTTTTTGTTGATGGCCGTTATGCGCGCCAGCCATTCCCCCCCGCGGCCGTTAAAAACCACCAGTTCCTCGCCCACCGCCATACGCAACACCTTGCCAATGTGGTGGCTGGCGCTGGCGCCCAACGCTACGGCCTGTCCGGAGTGAAAATCCTGATCATCAAAAAAACGGCGCGGCATGGAATCTCCATCACGAATAGCTGCCAGCGGGAAAAACAAAAGGCTACCATACGTACGCCGCGCCTCAGGCGTGATTTTTCCTGACCACTGGATGAGACCCTGCCTATGGGCGAGATCGTACGGTCCGCATTTCGACCACCGCTATGGCTACGCAACCCGCACCTGCAAACCCTGTGGGGGCCCATGGGCCGTAGCCTGCCCGAGGTAGAACGGCGCAGTGAACGGCTGAACCTGAAGGACGGTGATTATCTGCTGCTGGACTGGGCCGGGCCGGAAAGTCGCCCCGGGCAACTCACCGTGCTGTTACTCCATGGGCTGTCCGGCTGCAGCGACTCCCATTACATGCGCGGCATGCAGAAGGTGCTGGCCGAGGCGGGCATTCGTTCCGTGGCCATCAACAGCCGGGGTGCCAAGAAACCCAACGACACCGCCCTGTGCTACCACGCCGGGGAAGTGGACGATGTGGATGCGGTCATCAAGCATGTGTTCCATGAAAATCCCACCGGGCATCGCATTGCCATTGGCGTTTCACTCGGCGGCAGCCGCCTGCTGAACTGGTTGGCCCACCGGGACAATGGCGACCTGAGTGCCGTGGCCACAGTCTGCTCTCCACTGCGGCTGGACATCTGCGCCAACCGGCTGGATCAGGGCCTGTCGAAACTGTACCGCCAGCACCTGCTGAAAACCTTGCTGGGCAATTTTGCCGTTCAGAAAACCCACCTGGACAAGGTGAATCCCCCGGAAGCCAAACGCCTGCATCGCCTGAACATGAGCGGCATCCGCTCATTTTGGCGTTACGACGACCAGATCATCGCGCCGCTGTACGGTTTCCGTAGCGCCTACCACTATTACGCACAATGCTCCGCCGGCCCCAAGCTGCTACAGATCCGCACCCCCACGCTGATGCTGCAAAACCGCGACGACCCCTTCATGACACCGCAAACCCTGCCGCACCAGGAAGAACTGGGGCCCGCAGTGACACTGGAAGTCAGCGATTACGGTGGCCATGTGGGCTTTGTGGGAGACAAAAGCCAGCGCTATTGGCTGGAACAACGACTACTGGCGTTTGTGCAGGGGTTCGGGTTTCGCTGACAGGTATGGTTCTCGGCAGAGAGGGGGCAGGGAGGCACTGAGGCCAATAACAACATGGGGTCATGCCAGGATGCCATGGAGGCCAGTGAAATGTGAGGTCTGACCCCGTGCCCTGCTCCTTGACTTGTTAAGCGTCACCATCCCCACTTCAATCTATCATAAAGTGCAGCAAGCTTTCTAAAACTACTTGCATAGTTTGATACTCCATAATCAAACTTTTCTTCGTTATCAATTAAAAACTGACGAAGGGTTTCAGTATCAATTTTTTCTGCGCTTAGAAATGGAATGTAAGCAGCGGCATTTTCGGGAGTGCAAGCTTCAATAATTTGATCCATATTCATGTGGCGATAGTTTCTAAAATAAGGCTTTTTGTATGTATCCATCCTCAACTTTTTGACATCGCGAAATACAACCTTATCTATCTGATAGCCGCTTTCCCTATAAGCTTCCTCACTAGCAATACCCAACTTATTTAGGTACATAAACACCGGAATATTAGGTGTTGACTTACATGCTTTTGGAGCAACATGCTTTAGAATTTGCTCACAATCGTAGCCTTTATTCTCATGCAGCAAATCTTCAAACAATTCATTTTTACTAACGCTCGCATAGCCGATTGGTGACGGCCCTACAAAATCTTGTTGAGCAACCCCAACACCGACTAAAAACTCTACATCATCTTTTGTTTCAATTTCATCTATGTCAACAACGCAAATTTTCTTCTCTGGTTCTGAAGATTGCACCAGTTCGTATAGCTGCTCTTTGCAATAACGCAATACTCTGGCAGGAATTTTCCTTTTGGTGGAATGAATTGCTTTATAAACTGGAAGGAAGTCGTTAGTTTTAACTAACACTAATGGTATCTGTATTCCATCAATAGTTAAATAAGTGTCCGATATGTTTGGCTCTTCTCCTGCGGACAATCGCTGGACG
>NZ_LWFX01000973.1:0-7356 GCF_001635175.1 Alcanivorax sp. HI0083
GAAAAGCGCTGGGTGTGGGGCCTAAAACCGAGATTTATTTTGCCAACCATCACTATTGTCATGTGGCAGCGGCTTGGTATTACACCGATTGGGATGAAGGCCTTTTCCTGAGCTGTGACGGTGGTGGGGATTATGCCCAATACTCCGCGTATCTCGACGCCGGAAAGGGACTGGAGTGCGTGTTGGGTGGTGATGAGACGCTGAAGACGCCACAAAACACGGGGGCATCCATTGGCCTGGCGTACGCATTCGCCACTGAGATTTGCGGTTTTATGCCGAACCGGCATGAAGGCAAATTGACGGGACTTGCCGCATTTGGCAAACCGATACGCGCAGAGCAGATTCTGGGCCTGTGGCATATCGACAAAGAGACCGGAGCCCTGAGCAGCGAAATGCAAGGTGCTGCGGCATTGAAGCAGGCGCTGAAATCAATATTCGAAGGCGACAGCCGGGAAGACGTGGCTGCCTCTATTCAGGTGGCCACGGAGTCGCTGCTTGTTGAATGGGTAGAAACGCTTAGGGCATTGCATGGGGGGCGTTATATCGGGTTGTCTGGCGGGGTGTTCTCCAATGTGAGGATGAACCAGAAAATTGCCGAGCTTGAAGGTGTGGACGAGGTGTTTGTGTTCCCGGCGATGAGTGACGAAGGCCTGCCGGTTGGTGCCTGCATTGATTACTGGGTCAACAGATTGGGTAACCCGGTTGAGCGTGAACGACTGACGTCATTGTATTTCGGTCGCCATTATTCAGGTGATGATTTGCTCGAGGCTGCTAGGCAGGGCGGGTTCCGGGTTGAAGCGGGTGATGAGCCTGCTCGTCAGGCCGCTGACTTGATTGCTCAGGGTGGAGTGGGTGCCATTTTTTACGGTGGCATGGAAATGGGCCCCAGAGCGTTGGGTGCCAGAAGTATTGTGGCGAGCCCCGCAGATCGTGGAGTAAACGACAGTATCAATCAGCGGCTGCAACGCACCGAATTCATGCCTTTTGCCCCGTTCGTACGGGAAAACGATGCGCAGGAGCTGTTCGATATTTCTGATAAAAACCTTTACCCGAGCCGGTTTATGACCATTACCACCGATGTAAAGGACGAGTGGAAAAGCCGAATTCCCGCCGTCGTTCATGTGGATGGCACGGCTCGCCCCCAGGTGATTTATCGGGAAGATAACCCTTTGTACTATGACGTACTGACGGAGTTTGCTGCGCTCACGGGGTTGAAGTCGCTGGTGAATACCAGTTTTAACGCTCATGAGGAGCCGATTATCAATACTCCCGAAGAAGCGTTGGCGGCGTTGAAAGATGACCGTGTGGACTTCCTTTTCTGTGAGAGCGGCCTGGTTTTTCCGGGCGCATAGCGTTGGATATTGCGCCCCTGGGATGTCGGATTTCTGTCGTGGTCCCTGTTTTGTGGATATGACATTGTCATGGGCCGTTTTTGACGAGATCGTCCCGGATGATAAAAAACATGTGACTTTCCAGAGGTTGGTCACAGGAGCAGCTAGCCGACTTCAGTGGGCTAAGTGTCAGGACGGTGCAGCGCCTTGAGCGTGGGCATAGCACGGGGCTGGAATCTCTCAAGTGTATTGCGGCGGCCCTCGAGGTGGAGGTTGCCACGCTGAGGAGTGAAGACGGTGCTGATGGCGAGCTGTTCCTGGGCGCCAATCCAATCTTGCCGGTACGGAATGTGGTTGAGACGGCGATATTTTATGAGCAGGCGCTAGGATTTGAGGTTGAGGTTCTCTGGCAAGATCCTCCCTACGGCGTAGTCGCAAGGGGCCGAACCATCATGGAGTTTGGTGAAGGACGAAAGGCGTATGCAGGTTCAGGGGTGTGCGTAATCTTTGTCAGTGACGTGGATGCTGTCCATCGCGAATTCTCGATTCAACGCCTCGACTTTGTTGGCGATTTGGCGGATAGGGACTATGGCAGCCGCGATTTCCGGGTGCGAGATAATAATGGCAATTTGCTGATTCTCAGTAGCCCGCTGATAGATCAGAGAGCGTTAATAGACTCTGGGGGCAAGGTAGTTTGAAGCTGCTTTGTCGGTGTGCGGCTGGTTACAGCGCTTTCACAAACACCTTCGAATTCCGCTGCCAGTTATACAGCGACTGCCGGGCTCCCGGCAGTGCATCGACGCCCGCCGCTTCAAACCCCTGTTGCTGAAACCAGTGCGCGGTGAGCGTGGTGAGCACGAACAGGCTGTGCAGGCCCTGTTCCCGTGCACGCCGTTCCAGATAGCCGAGTACCTGGGCGCCCCGTTCGCCTTTGCGGTAGCCGGAGTGAACGGCGACGCAGGCGAGTTCGCCGGTCTTGTCTTCCGGGAAGGGGTACAGGGCGGCGCAGGCGATGACCATGCCGTCGCGTTCGATGATGGCGAAGCGCTGGATTTCGTTTTCCAGTAGCTCTCTTGACCGGCGGACCAGGGTGCCGTCTTCTTCCAGCGGTTCGATCAGCTCCAGAATGCCACCCACATCTTCGATGCGGGCGCCACGGATGGTTTCGTAGGTTTCCCGGGTGACCAGGGTGCCGCAGCCGTCGCGGGTGAACAGTTCCTTGATCAGCGCGCCGTCCACGAGGGCGTCCAGCAGGTGGGCGCGTGCCACGCCATTGCTGGCGGCGTGGCAGGCCGCGGTGAGTTGCCGGTCGATGCCGTTGTCTGCCCGTTTGTCTTCCGCCAGCAACTTGCCGGCCTCCTGGGGCGACAGTTCGCGGATGAGGTCGCCCTGGGTGTCAGCCAGACGCAGGTCATCACCGAGCAGGATCAGTTTGTCTGCGCCCAGGGCGATGGCGGCGGTGGAGGCCACTTCTTCGGCGTTCACATTGAACAGCTCGCCGGTGGGCGAGCAGCCGACCGGGGAGAGCAGCACCACGTTGCCGCTCTGGTGTTGCTGGCGGATGGCGTCCACGTCGATGCGCCGCACTTCGCCGGTGTGCTGGTAGTCGAAGCCGTTACGTACACCCACCGGTTTGGCCACCACGAAATTGCCGCTGACCAGCCGGATGCCCGCGTTGTGCATGGGCGAGTTGGCCAGGCCCATGGAGAACAGCCCTTCCAGTTTCAGGCGCAGCCCACCCACGGCGGCCATGACGCTGTCCAGCGCGGCGCTATCGGTGATGCGCATGTGCTGTTCGAAGGTGGATTCGATGCCCGCCCTGGCCAGGTGCGCACTGATTTGCGGCCGGGCGCCATGGACCAATACCAGCTTTATGCCCAGGCTGTTGAGCAGGGCCAGGTCGTGGATCAGGGGAGCCAGCCGTGGCCCGTCCAGCAGTTCCCCGGCCAGCATCACCACAAAGGTTCGGCCCCGGTGCGCGTTGATGTACGGCGAGGAGTGACGGAACCAATGGACCTGATTGTCGGGTGTGTTGCTGGACACGGTGTTTTCCCTGCTGTTTTCCCGCTATGGGAGGGAGGTAAGTCGTTGACTGGCCAGTATAGCCAGCGAATTACGCCTGAGGCCAGACGCCAGATGCTCGACGCCAAACAAAAACGCCGCCCGGAGGGCGGCGTTGGTGTGTTGCTTGCTGCGTGATGCGTGCAGCGTCTCCTTAAGCCCCAAACAGTCCCTTGAAGAAATAGAAGAACAGGATGGAGAGCAGCGCACCTGCCGGGAGGGTGACCACCCAGGAGGTGAAGATGGTGCTGATCACGCGCAGGTTCAGGGAACCGATGCCGCGGGCCATGCCGACGCCGAGGATGGCGCCCACCAGGGTATGGGTGGTGGAGATGGGCAGGCCGGTGCCGGAGGCCAGAACCACGGTGGTGGCAGCGCCCAGTTCGGCGGCGAAGCCGCGGGACGGGGTCAGCTCGGTGATCTTCTTGCCCACGGTGGCCATCACCCGGGCGCCGAAGATGGCGAGGCCGAAGACGATGCCCATGGCACCTACCAGCAGGATCCAGCTGGGCATTGCTGCCTTGGCGCCCACTTCGCCGCCGGAAGCCAGCACGCTGTTGATGGCCGCCAGCGGGCCCACGGCGTTGGCCACGTCGTTGGAGCCGTGGGCAAAGGCCATGGCGCAGGCGGTGAAGATCATCAATACGGCGAATACCCGCTCCACGGAGCTGAAGCGAAAGTCCTTGTCGGCTTCCGGGTCAGGCTTGATGCGTTTGAGGAACATGGAGCCCACCGCCATGACGATGGCGCCACCACCCAGGGCCCAGAGGAAGCTCTGGAAGAAAGAGATTTCCAGGCCAATGTGCTTGAGACCCTTCACCATGGTGACCATGGAGATGACGAACCCGACCATGAACATGTAGTAGGGCACCACTTTCTTGGCGCGCTCGAAGGGGTCGTCGTGGTTGAGTACCAGTCGCTGCACACTGCGTATCAGGGCGAAGGAAATCACCCCGGCGAGCAAGGGCGACGTCACCCAGCTGGCGACGATGGAGCCCACCTTGTCCCAGTGCACTGCATCCATGCCCAGGCCCACGGCGGCAAAGCCGACAATGGCGCCGACGATGGAGTGGGTGGTGGACACCGGCCAGCCGAACCAGGAGGCGACCATCAGCCAGATGCCTGCCGCCAGCAGCGCGGACATCATGCCGTAGACCAGATACTGGGGGGCGTGGGAGAAGGTTTCGGCATCAATGATGCCCTTGCGGATGGTGGCGGTCACCTCTCCGCCGGCCAGGTAGGCCCCGGCAAACTCAAAGATAATGGCGATGATCACCGCCTGTTTGACGGTGAGGGCCTTGGCGCCTACCGAGGTGCCCATGGCGTTGGCCACATCGTTGGCGCCGACCCCCCAGGCCATCAGGAAGCCGAAGGCGCCGGCCAACAGCAGCATCAGATAGGTATGCTCGAGCATCCACTCCATAAGAACTCTCCTAGCGTGCGACCAGCATCTGCAGGCGGCCGCCTACTTTCTGGGCGCGATCGGCGAGATCGCCCACCCATTCGATGATCTTGTAGAGGAAGATAACGTCCACCGGCGACAGCTCGCTTTCCAGCTTGAAGAGGGTGGCGCGGATGGTGATTTGTTGCTCGTCGTTGGCTCGCTCCAGGCGATCCAGTTCTTCGATCAGTTCTTCCACCAGGCGGATTTCCCGGCCACTGAAGCCGGTCTCGATCAGTTCGTCGAGCTCGTTGATGGCCTTTTGTGCCTGGGCCGAGGTGTCGATGGCGCCTTGTACATAGGCTTGCATCACATCGGCCAGCACTGACGGGATGGACATTTGTCGGCCCAGCATCAGCCCGGAGATGTCCTTGGCCTTGTTGGCCACCTTGTCCTGCACGCTGATCAGGTCGAGCAGATCGGTGCGGGGCATGGGCAGGAACAGGCTTTTGGGCAGATTCAGCCGGAACTCTTTTTTCAGCTCGTCGGCCTGGTTTTCCAGCTCGGCGATGCGCTTGCGGGCGGCGCGAGCCTTGTCCCAGTCGTTATCGGTCACGGCGGCGAAGAAGTCTGCCAGCGTACGGGCACAGTCGTGAACGGTGTCGTAGTGTTGTTGCAGGGGTTTGATTGGCGAGCGGCCGAACAGGCCGGCAATGGAGCTTCCAAAGGACATAGGCGCCTCGGGTCCAAGTTTTAGGGTTGGAAACAGCTTCCCATGATGCCGCTATTCGCTGCTGGCGGGTAGCGGCGGCGGGCCGGTGACAACGATGTCACAGTTCCGTCATGAATTGGGTCGCGAGTATAGAGAAAGCGGACGGGGCTGTCAGGGGTTCAGTGTTAGGGTTACAGTAAAGAGGCTGATAGGCCGCCTTGGTCTACGCCAGAATAATGAGATGACCCCGATTGCGTGCGGTGAAGAGTCAGGGAGAGTAGAGAGAGTGACGAAAGTGAGTGTTAACGCCCCCGCGGATCCGGCCAAGCTGGACGGCCTGCTGGTTGATGTGCGCTGGTTGATGCGTGAGTTGTTGGATGAAGGGCGCGTCAGCAAGGAAGACTTTAACGTCATCTCTACCACGCCTCGCGAGAAGAAAGAGCTGAACTGGCACGCCATTCAGGTGCTGGCCAAATACCGCCTCACGGACCGGACCGATACCCACCAGTTACTGGATGTGGATTTTCTGACCCAGTGGCTGTCGGCCAAGAGTGGGTTGCCGGTGTACAACATCGACCCGCTCAAGGTGCATGTGGATCAGGTCACCAATGTGATGAGCTATGCGTTCGCCGAGCGCCACGGCATCGTGGCGGTGGAAGTGCATCGCGACAAGGTGGTGGTGGCCTGCGATCAGCCGTTTGTGCGCGACTGGCAGGCGCATTTGCAGCAGGTGCTGCGCGATCGTGAGCTGGAAGTGGTGTTGGTCAATCCGGAGCAGATGCGCCGCTACCGGATCGAGTTCTATAACCTGAGCCGCTCCATCGCCGGGGCGGCCGGGAATACCGGTCAGGAAATGTCGGGCATCACCAACTTCGAGCAATTGCTGGAAGTGGGCAAGGGCCACCACGATGCAGACGATCAGCATATCGTCAATATTGTGGACTGGATTCTGCAGTATGCGTTTTCCCAGCGGGCCAGTGATATTCATCTGGAGCCGCGCCGGGAAACCGGCAAGATGCGGTTTCGCATCGATGGGGTGCTGCACGATGTGTACGAGTTGCCCGCTGCCATCATGGCGGCGGTGACCAGCCGTCTGAAGATTCTCAGCCGCTTGAATGTGGCGGAAAAGCGCAAACCCCAGGATGGCCGCCTGAAAACCAAATCGCCGGAAGGGGCCGAGATCGAACTGCGTATTTCCACCTTGCCCACCGCGTTTGGCGAAAAGATGGTGATGCGGGTGTTCGATCCGGACGTGCTGGTGCGCAGTTTCGAACAGCTGGGTTTTACCAAAGAGGATCATGACACCTGGCATCAGATGACCAGCCATCCCCATGGCATCATCTTTGTGACCGGCCCCACCGGTTCGGGGAAAACCACCACGTTGTATTCCACCCTCAAGCAGCTGGCCACCAGCGAGGTGAACGTCTGCACCATTGAGGACCCTATCGAAATGGTGGAGCCCAGTTTTAACCAGATGCAGATTCAGGCCAATATCGATGTGGACTTTGCCCAGGGGGTGAAGGCCATGCTGCGTCAGGATCCGGATATCATCATGATCGGGGAGATTCGCGACCTGAAAACCGCCGATATGGCCATTCAGGCGGCACTTACTGGCCACCTGGTGTTGTCGACCCTGCACACTAACGATGCGCCGTCGTCGGTGACTCGCTTGATCGATTTGGGTGTGGCCCCGTATATGATCAGTGCCACCGTGCTGGGCGTGATGGCGCAGCGGTTGGTGCGTACCCTTTGCCCGAACTGCAAGACCCCCAGCGAAACCGATCCGCAGGCCTGGGAGGAGCTGGTGCGGCCCTTCAAGATGAAGATGCCGGAGACCCTCTATCAGCCGGTGGGCTGCCTGGAGTGCCGGG
>NZ_LWFX01000974.1:0-8846 GCF_001635175.1 Alcanivorax sp. HI0083
AGCAGATAATCTCGGTTGCTGCCGCTGGGGCCTTCACTGCGGGCAATATGCTCGGCAATGGCCTGCTCGTCCGCCTGGCCAAGAAAGGCCGCATTGTCCTCGGTGGCAATATAGACCAGACCGTCCGCCAGATCTCCGTCGGCAAAGGTCAGTGGCGTGCGAAAGCGCAGATAGCCATTCTTCTCCCGATGGTCGAGATGCTCGAACACATCCGGCGTGATGCGGTAGGCCATGCCGGCACACACCATGCCGGGGGCTTCAATCAAGGTGACCACCCGCCCCGGTTTATCCGGGGTGCCGCGATGATCGTGGGAACCGAGCGCAGCGAAGGTAACGCACTTTAGGGCGGCCCGAAGGGTGAGCGAAGCGAATAACCTTGCCAGAAGCGCCGGACCCAGCCGCTGATCGACGCCGGTCGTCGTGCCAGGTAGGGAAAGTCGGCCTTGTAGATCAGCGAGCCATATCCAAACAGCCATACCGGATGGTTCGGGTGCAGGTCGTGGCGGCGGCGATTTTCGTCGGCGGTGTTGAGCATGGCTAACTGTCCTGCTTCTTGATCCTGGTTCGTGGTTGTTGGCGTGTGGGCGTTATACTGCCGGCTCAGTATGACAGCCAGCCGGGGAAACCATGAAAGATGTGCGCGAAGAATATCACGCTGAAGGGCTGACCCAGGTCTCCCTCCATGACGATCCACTGGAGCAGGCGCGTCTCTGGGTGGATGAAGCCATTGAGGCCGGATTGCCGTTGCCCAATGCGATGACGCTTGCCACCGTGAGCGCTGACGGCCAGCCCTCTTCCCGGGTGGTGTTGCTTAAAGGTATCGAGGGTGGCGGCTTCACCTTCTTTACCCACTACGACAGCCGCAAAGGGGAAGACATTGCGGCCAACCCCAAGGTGTCGTTCACCATGTTCTGGCAGCCTTTCGACCGCCAGATGATTGTTATCGGTGAAGCGCACAAAGTGGATCGGGAAGAATCTGACAGCTATTTTGCCTCCCGCCCCTATGCCAGCCAGGTGAGCGCGGCCATCTCGCCGCAGAGCCAGCCCGCCAGCCGGGAATGGCTGGAAGAGGAAGTGAAACGACTGGAGAAGGAATTTCCTTCGGCGCCGGTGCCGCGCCCGGCGCAGTGGGGCGGCTACCGCATCATCCCCACGGAAATCCAGTTCTGGCACGGTCGCCCGAGTCGCCTGCATGACCGGTTCCGGTATCGCAAACAGGCAGACGGAAGTTGGGTGCGGGAGCGGCTCGCGCCGTAAATATCGTGTTCCCGCAGGGGAGCGCTTGAGCCGCGAACAGCCGGAAAATGGCGAGTCACGAGAAGCGAGTTGCGAAGATCAAAAAATGTCGAGGTCTGGTTCGACTCTCGCTTCTCGTAACTCGAGACTGATTATTCGCAGCTCAAGCGCCGTTCCTGCGGGAGCTTTCTGCGGGGCTGCGTCTCCAGATCGTCGCCAACAACGATCCGGACAGGTTGTGCCAGACACTGAACAGGGCGCCGGGCAGGGCGGCCAGTGGGGTGAAGTGTTTGATCGCCAGTGCCACGCCCAACCCGGAATTCTGCATGCCCACTTCAATGGCCAGGGTGCGGGCGGTTTGCGGATCAAGCCGCAGTAATCGGGCGATGCCGTAGCCGCCCACCAGCCCCAGCGCGTTGTGCAGCATCACCGCCATAAACACCGCCATGCCCGCTTCGGCAATGTTGCCCTGGTTCAGGGCCACGATAATGCCGATCACGATGACGATGGCGGCCACGGAAACCAGTGGGAAAATGGCACGAGCTGGCGTCAGCTGGCGGTGCAGAAAGGTATTCAGGGTGCAGCCGGCCACCACTGGAATGACCACGATCTGGATCAATGACAGCAACAGGCCAGTCACCGGCACCGGGATGCGTTCACCCAGATAAAGCCAGGTCAGCAAGGGCGTGGCGACCACGGCCACCAGGGTGGAGGCAAAGGTGATCGCCACGGACAGCGCCACATTGGCGCGAGCCAGATAGGCGATCACATTGGACGCCGTGCCACCGGGGCAGGCGCCGACCAGTACCAGCCCGATCAGTAATGCCTGGGGTAGTTGCAATACGATACTGATGCCCCAGGCGATCAGGGGCATGAGGGTGTATTGCAGCACGAGGCCAAGCGCAATCACTGCGGGCCGTTTGAACACCCGCCGAAAATCCTCCCAGCTTAATGACAGCCCCATGCCGAACATGATCAGCATAAGCAGTGGCACGATGGCGGGCTTGCCGACGACTAACCACTGCGGCTGCCAGTAGGCCAGCAGGGAAAACAGCAGGGCCCAGAGTGGAAAAAGTTGTGTCAGGCGGTGGATCATGGAATGGCCCCGTGACGGAAAACCGTCAGTGTAAGCGTTTGGCAAAGAGGGCGCACAGGAGGCTCGGATGAAGCCGGTGATTCAGGAAGACGTGACGGGTTGCGGGATTGCTGCAGTGGCCGCCCTTGCGGGGGTGAACTACCGCCAGGCGAGGCAGCGAGCCGCCCGGTTGGGGATCGACCCGGAAGACCGCACGCTGTGGTCGGATACCGCTTATGTGCGGCGGTTGCTGGCGGCGTATGGGTTGCAGGCGCTACCGGGTGAGCAGCCATTTTCCAATTGGCAGGGGCTACCGGAACGGGCACTGCTGGCGATCAAGTGGCACCGGGAAAACGGCAAGCCGTTCTGGCACTGGGTGGTATTTGTCCGCGACGGTCAGGAGGCCTTTGTGCTGGATTCAAAGCGTTCGCTCAAGCATAACCTGCGCCGGGACTTTGGGCGCATGAAACCGAAGTGGTTTATTCCCGTTAATGTCTGTGGTTCAGAGCGCGTAGCTCAATAGCAGGGGTAGCAGCAGAAACGCCAGCAAGGTGGAAATCACCACCATGGCAGCGACTTCTTCCGCGCCCCGGTTGTAGGCTTTGGCGAGCAGGTAATTGAATACCGCCACCGGCATGGTGGATTCGATCAGCACCACCCCACGCAGTGGGCCGTCGATGTCCAGTGCCGTCACCAGCCCCCACCCCACCGCAAAGCCACTGGCCAGACGCAGCACCGCAAACCCGGCTCCGCTACCCAGATGGCGCACTTTCAGCTGCGACAGGGACACCCCCAGTGTAATCAGCATCAAGGGAATGGTCAGATCGCCGATCAGGCTGACGGTGTTGTAGAGCCACTCAGGCAGGCTTAGCTGGAAAGCGACCATGGCCACGGCCAGAAACACGGAGATCAGAATCGGGTGGCGGAACAGTTTCAGGGAAAACCCCTCGCCACTGACGATGGCCAGCCCCAGGGAAAAGTGCGCCACGGAGTAGAGCATCATCCACGCCAGCGACAATGCCAATCCGGCTTCGCCAAACGCGAGCATGCACAGCGGAATGCCCATGTTGCCGGTGTTGGGGAAGATCAGTGAAGGCAGAAACACCCGAAAGGGTTGGCCGGTAAAGAGCAGGATCACCGCGCTGACCACGAACGTGGTGGCCAGTACCGCTACGGCCAAACCGGCCACGTCCATGAGCGCCTGCAAGTCCAGCTCCGTCTTGCCCATGGTGGCGACAATCAGGCAGGGAGTGGTGACCAGGGTGACCAGGGAGGTGACCATCCGGGTATCAAAGGGCTTGCCGGCCCGCGCCCAGAAAAAACCCACGCCGGCGCATAACAATACCGGAGCAATAATGGCCCACACAGTGGTAAGCATGTCGGTATATCCGTGAATGAATCAGCCACGCAGTCTGGTAGCTGCTGGCCGGTATGTCCATTGTTGGCCGCGAGATTACGGGTTGGGCGTATTGCAACATGCGTTGGCTAATGCCGCGACGGGCACGACGATTATTCCGGTTGCTCATCTTTCTGTTTCCAAGCTGGTATGCAGAGCGTCGGCCAATGGGCTATCCGCGATGGATAACTGTTTAAGGTTTTGTTTTTACAATAATTAATAGGCGCGATATTGAGTGTGCCTGCACCCCGGGCGGAAACTGGGTGCGCTAGCCTGATGCGTCTGCGCTGTATTCGTGCAGGGTTGGCTCAACTTGCTCGA
Organism: Alcanivorax sp. HI0083; assembly: GCF_001635175.1. NCBI lineage: Bacteria > Pseudomonadati > Pseudomonadota > Gammaproteobacteria > Oceanospirillales > Alcanivoracaceae > Alcanivorax > Alcanivorax sp. HI0083. The sequence goes on from NZ_LWFX01000974.1 coordinate 4,029, forward strand.
GGGTCTGGCCTGGAGCAGATCGAGCGATTGATCAAGGATGCCGATCACTGAGACAGCAAGGTTCTATTTCCAGCGGTTTGTTGGCTTTGGCATCGTAATTGAATGGATTCCAGTGAGTGGTTCGATGTGGAGGAAAGGCAATGGATCAGCGTGCGTTGGTGGTAGAAGGCGGTGCCATGCGCGGCATTTTCGCCGCCGGTGTGCTGGATGCGTTTCTGGAAAACCAGCACCATGATTTTGATTTTGCGGTGGGCGTGTCTGCCGGTTCGACCAACCTGATTGGTTATCTGGCGGGAGACCACGGCAGAAGCCGGCGGATCATCACCGACCATGCCTGCCGTCCGGACTTTATCAACTGGCAGCGTTTTATGGCCGGCGGGCACCTGTGCGATGTGCACTGGTTGTGGCATCAATCGCGCCTGGAGGTGCCGTTAAGCCTGGAGCAGCACTGGCAGGGAAAGGTGCCGCTGTGGGTGGTGACCACGTCGGTGGAGGATGGTGCGCCCCGTTATTTCCAGACCCGGCCCGAGAATCTGGATGAAGTGATGACCGCGTCCTGTTCCATTCCTTTCGCTTACCGGGATTTTCCCACCGTGGATGGGCAGCCGATGACAGATGGTGGGCTGGCGGATTCCATTCCTGTGCGCTGGGCCTACGAGCAGGGGGCGCGGGATATTACCGTGGTGTTGTCCCGCCATCAGGGCTACCGCAAGCGTTCCAGTGCCCTGACACCGCTACTCAAGCCCTGGGTGCGTGACATGCCGGCACTGTATGCGGCCATGGTGAAGCGAACGGATGCCTATAATCAGGCGCTGGATTTTATCGATAATCCCCCTGCAGACTGCAATCTCACCGTGATTGCCCCGCAGCCGGATTTCCCGGTGAATCGCTTGACCACCCATGCCGGGAAACTGGAGCGGGGGTATCAGCAAGGTCACTGGGCGGGGTTGCAATCGTTGGGGACGGAGATAAAAGCAGCTTCGAGCTACTAGCTGCGAGCTTTGAGGCTCAGCTCTCTTTTTCTTCGCAGTGCCAGACCCAGGCATCCAGCTCGATATGCTCAATACCGCGGAAGTGGCTCTCCATCATGAATTCACGGCGATCGCTGAGCATGCCGCGGTTGCCGCCGGCTTTCTTGATGGCCTTGGCGAGCTTCTTGTTCACGTTGTTATTGATGAACGCGTCGCTGAACAACATGCCCTGCATTTTGCTCCCCGACGACACCGAGACTTCCCCTTTTTCTTCGCACCCCTGAGGGGCTTCGCGGAGCAGTAATATGTTATCCCCCTGTGCCGCGAGGGAGGTGCCGAGTAGCAGAATCATCAGACAAAAGCGCATGGGGTTTCCTGTTGTTGTTATTGCTTGCAGGCCTGTCGGGCCTTGGCCACGTTTTCCCGCAAGTGGACGGGATTGATGGTGCCGGCAATGATACTGCTGACGCCAGCGGTGCCAAGGATCTGGTTCAGACTTTCCTGCACCGGGTCTGCAAGGGTGTCATTGAGGTGACCGCTGGCAAAGGCTTTCTTGATCAGGATGCCTTTCTGGTGAGCGGCGGCGTGTTCGATCACCTGTACTTCATCGTGGTGCTGAAGGTTGTAGGTGACCATGGCCATGTCGGCGCGGTCCAGGCAGGCAATGCCGCCAGCCACGGTCTTGGTAGACATGCCAGTGGTGCGCACCAGGCCTTCCTTCTTCAGGTCGTTCAGGGCATCCAGGGTGCCCTGTTTGATGATCCCCATGTCATCGCCATCGGAGTGAATCAGTACGCAATCCAGGTAATCGGTGTTGAGTCGTTTCAGGCTGCGCTGCACGGAGCGGCGAACGTGTTCCGGGGAGAAATCGAAATGGCTTTCACCACTGTCGTTATCAAACTCTTCGCCCACCTTGGTGACGATCACCCAATCCTGGCGCTGACTTATCAGCTGGCCGAGACGAGCTTCGCTGTGGCCGTAGGCCGGAGCGGTGTCGATCAGGTTGATGCCCAAGTCCCGGGCCTGGGCCAGCAGCTCGGTTACCGCGTGATCATCAGGGATGGTGAAACCATTGGGGTATTTCACCCCCTTGTCGCGGCCGATTTTCACCGTGCCCAGGCCGAGTGCGCTGACGGTTAATCCTGTGTTGCCCAAGGGGCGCATAAAAGACATGACGGTCCTCTGTATTGACGGTAGGAGGGGGCGGGTTGCGGGGTAAAAGCAGTTGAAAGTTCAAAGCTTAAAGTTGAAAAGCGCGGGATAGACCGGGTGCCGGTTTTAATGTTGTCGCCGCGCCCCATGGCTGGTGGTCGCGGAGCGCCAGTGTTAAAAACCGGAACAGCCCTGCCTCGCGTTTAAACTTTGAACTTTCAACTCAGCCTCACACGTCTCCAGTAACCCCCTCGGGCAATGTTAAAAACAGGTATGCCAGTACGGCACGCCCATGGGCGCCTGTTTTAGTTCTGCCGGTACCGTTAACGGTTCGCCCGGCTGCAGGCCGCTTTCTTCAATCAGTGCCATGACCCGGTCGCCCAGATCCGGGGCCAGGGTGAGTTTGGTGGGCCAGGCGATGATCAGGTTTTGGTCCCGGCGGGCGTAGGCGTTATCCGGTTTTACCAGTGCCTGCTGTCTGGGTTCGGCGCGGGTTACATCCAGGGTGGCGAATTCGGCGTTGCTGAAATCCAGCCAGGGGAACAGATGCTTGAGTTCGTCCCGGCCGGCAGTCAGTTGTTCCTGTTCGCTGCGCTCCACGCCCCGTTCCGCCAGATCGCCGCCCAGGTACCACACCACCTTGCCGTCGGGGCAGTCGTGGGTGGTAACGGTGAGCACGGGCTTGTTGCTGGTGCCGACACAGTGGGCGTAAAGGCGATGACCCAGATCATGTTTGACCAGCACCATTTTCAGGGGGCGCAGCTGGCTGTGTTCCTGCTCCAGCAGGTGGGCCTGATGGGCGCCGTCGAGCAGGGCCGGGTTGCCGTTGCCGGCGGCGAGCAGGGTCAGGCGCGGTTCAATGCGTTGACCATTAACCGTGACGGCGCGCAGGCCGTTTTCATCCCATTCCAGCGTGTCCCGTTCGTTGTCGAGCGCCAGCAGCCGGTCGCGGACCGGGGCGCTAAGTGTCTCGATCAGCGATTCGGTGTTGATGACCAGGTCGTCCAGTTTGTAGACGTTGCCCTTGAAAGCCTTGTTGGCCAGCGCGCTGGGGAAATGATCGCGCTTGAGCTTTTCAATGCGGCCACGCAGCATCTTGCTGGCGAAAAAATTGGTCATCCGTGAGGCCACGGAGCCGCTGGACCACATGTGTTGGGTGTCACTCAGTACTTGCAGCTGGCGCAGGTCCACCGGGTCGTCGCCGGCCATGGCCGCACGCCAACGGTCCGGCATGGCGGCAATGGATTCCGATTCACTGGACAGATTGCCGCCCAGGGCATACTTGAGGCCACCGTGAATAATGCCCTGGCTGGCCAGGGTCTGGTCGCCGCCGAGGGTGGCGGACTCCAGCAGCAGGCATTGGTAGCCGGCCGCGTTGAGTCGGTTGATCAACCACAGGCCGGCAATACCGCCGCCGAAGATCAGGATGTCGGGTTTCAGAGGGGAGTTGCTCATGGCTCACCATCGGAGAAAGTTGCCGCTATGCTAGCATAGACAGGTCGGGCGTCAGACGTCCGACGTCCGACGTCCGACACAAGAAGCCCTATGCGTATTTTTTATTCCGCCCTCTGGTATCTGCTGCTTCCCTTTCTGTTCCTGCGGCTGTGGCTGCGCGGGCGGCAGGCGCCGGCCTATCGTCAGCGCTGGAAGGAGCGCATGGCCTGGGGATACCGGCCCGGTACCCTGAAAAACAGTCTCTGGGTTCATGCGGTGTCGGTGGGGGAAACCCTGGCGGCGGTGCCGATGATCGAGCGGTTGCTGGCGGATTACCCGGATACGCCGCTGCTGGTGACTACCACCACGCCCACCGGCTCGGAGCGGGTCAAGGCCCTGTTCGGTGACCGGGTGACCCATGTGTATTGCCCCTGGGAATTGCCCACGGCACTGAACCGTTTCCTGCGGGCTTTCGATCCGAAAACGGTGATCGTGCTGGAGACCGAGTTGTGGCCCAACCTGTGTGCGGCGGTGAAGCGTCACGGAGCCAAACTGATGCTGATGAACGGGCGGCTGTCGGAGAAAAGCTACCGGGGCTACCGCAAGTTTCCCCGTCTGGTGCGGCCCATGATGGCGCGCTTCGATGCCCTGGCGGTGCAGACCCCGGTGGAGGCGAAACGCTATGTGGCTCTGGGTGCCTGGCCGGAACGGGTCCATGCCATCGGCAGCGTGAAATTCGACATGAGTTTGGATGATGCTGTGCGTCAGGCGGCAGGGGATTTACGTGCCGCTATTGGCGAGCGTCCGGTGTGGATCGCCGCCAGTACCCATCCCGGTGAAGACGAGCCGGTGCTGGCAGCGCACAAGGCTCTACTGGAAACGGCACCGCAGACCCTGCTGATGCTGGTGCCCCGGCATCCGGAGCGTTTCGACAGCGTGGCCCAGCTGGTCCGCCAGCAGGGACTTGGCCTGGCCCGGCGCAGCAAGCAGGACACCATCGCCGCCGACACCCAGGTTTACCTGGCCGATACCATGGGCGAGTTGTTGATGTTGTTCGGGGTGGCCGACGTGGCCTTTGTGGGCGGTTCCCTGGTGCCGGTGGGCGGGCACAATCTGCTGGAACCGGCCGGCTGGGGAAAGCCGGTGCTCACTGGCCCCCACCTGCACAACTTTACCGCCATCTCCAATCTGCTGGATGACGCCGGTGCCCTGACCCTGGTGGACAATGCGGATGCCCTGGCCATTGCCCTGCAGGCGCTGT
>NZ_LWFX01000975.1:0-5142 GCF_001635175.1 Alcanivorax sp. HI0083
TCATTTTCGGCGACGTGGCGACTGCCGTGATTCTGGAACGCAAGGAAGATGCAACATCTGGCAATCAATGGGAAATTCTGGGTACGCGCCTGCAAACCAAGTTTTCCAACAACATCCGTAATAACTTTGGCTTCCTGAATCGGGCTGATGAGCGTGGCGTGGGCGCCCGTGACAAGCTGTTTCGTCAGGAGGGGCGCAAGGTGTTCAAGGAAGTTTGCCCCATGGTGGCTGAACAGATCAGCTCGCACCTGGCCGATACCCAGGTGCCGGTGGAGTCTGTCAGTCGCATGTGGCTGCACCAGGCCAACCTGAGCATGAATGAACTGATTTCCAAACGGGTGCTCGGGCGCCCTGCGACCCGTGAGGAAGCCCCGGTTATTCTGGATGCATACGCCAACACCAGTTCAGCCGGCTCCATGATCGCATTCCACAAGTACAATGAAGACCTGCCCGTGGACACCAAAGGCGTTATCTGCTCTTTCGGTGCCGGTTATTCCATTGGCAGCGTTATTGTGAACCGCATCAAATAATCACTGATGCGTTCACCTGCTCTTCACAAGGCCGCATTCTGCGGCCTTTTTTGGTTTTTTTGGCCTGTAGTCGTAACGTTTACCTCACGCGCGCATCTCTATATTGTCTGTGTCAGGTGCTCTTGATTTGAGCGGGTGCCTGAGCCGGTAAAACGGCTTCGGACATGACATTCAATAATGTACACCCTCAATAAAGTAAGTATGGAGACTTAACATGGCTAAGCTGACAAAACTGAACCCCCTGGCTGCTACCGTTGGTGCAGCTGTTGTAGCTTCCGCTCTTTCTGCGCCGGTTGCACAGGCGGCTGAAAACCCGTTCGCTGCTTCTGATCTGAATGCCGGTTATCAGCTGGCTGCCCACGCGGAAGGCAAGTGTGGTGAAGGTAAATGTGGCGAAGACAAGAAAGGCGAAGGCAGCTGTGGTGAAAAAGGCGCCGAAGGTAAATGTGGTGAAGACAAGAAGGGCGAAGGCAAGTGTGGTGAAGGCAAATGCGGCGGTGACGCATAAGGACGCCTGACCATGAAAACTGAGACACCAGTGTCCGGAGTGGGCCTGGGTCTTCGGCGGGCCCTTATGGGCCCGCTTTCACAGGCCCATGATTCCGCGCCTGACAGTATCCCTTTCGATTTTATGGAAGTGGCGCCAGAGAACTGGATTCCCATGGGCGGCCGTCTGGGTAAAGAGTTTCGGGCCTTTACCGAGCGCTATCCTTTTGTGACTCACGGGCTGAGTCTGTCACTGGGTGGGCCAGAACCGCTGGACTTCGAATTATTAAAATCGGTGAAGTCGTTCCTCAAGGAACACAACATTCGCCGGTACACAGAACACCTGAGCTACTGTAGCGATCACGGTCACCTGTATGACCTAATGCCGATTCCCTTCACCGAAGAGGCGGTGCATTACGTGGCGGATCGTATTCGTCAGGTGCAGGACTTTCTGGAACAACCCATCGGTATTGAACACGTTAGCTACTATGCTCGGTTGGGGAATGCGGCGCCCGATTCACAGATGTCGGAAATCGACTTTGTGAATGCGGTATTGCAGGAAGCTGACTGCGAACTGCTGCTGGATGTGAATAATGCCTATGTGAACGGTATTAATCATGGCTATGACCCCTACGATTTTATTTCCGCCTTGCCCGGTGATCGCATTTGCTATTTGCACATCGCAGGCCATTTTGATGAAGCGGAAGATCTGAAAGTGGATACCCACGGCAGCGATGTGATCGACCCGGTGTGGGCATTACTGGACCATGCCTATCAGACGTTTGGTTCACTGCCGACATTGCTGGAACGGGACTTCAATATTCCGGATAACGAAACCCTGTTTGCTGAACTCCGAAAGATAAGTGACTACCAGCAGCTTTATCCGGGGGTGGCGCTCAAGGCACCGGACACACATAAGTCTGCGCAATCATGAAAGGCACAGATTTTCAGGCCCTGCAGCGCGAATTTGCCGCGCATTTGCGCAACCCGGACACCCATCCTGCACCAGCAGGTATTGAAGAGCGGCGTCTGGATATCTACCGTAATCTTTTTTTCAATAACGTGAATGGCTTTCTTCGCCAGGGCTTTCCTGTATTGCACAGTCTGCTGGATAGTGATCGCTGGCAGCGACTGGCCCGGACTTTCTTTGAGCATCACGCCAGCCAGACGCCTTATTTTCTGGAAATACCCCAGGAATTTGTCAGCTTCCTGGCCAGTGGCCAGGGCAGCGAGCCAGGCGATCCCCCTTTTATGCTGGAGCTGGCGCATTACGAGTGGATGGAACTGGTGCTGGATGCGTCCACAGAGACTTTCCCGGAAACCGGCTTTCACCCGGAAGGGGATCTGTTGCGTGCGATTCCCGAGCTCAGCCCCCTGCATGAAATATTGAGCTACCACTTTCCTGTCCACAAAATCTGCACCGAATTTCAGCCTCAGGAAGCCCTTGAGCAACCCGTCTGGTTGCTGGTGTACCGTGACCGGGACGACTGCGTGCGCTTTATGGAAATCAACGCGCCGACGGCCAGGTTGTTGCAGTTGATTGGCGAACACCCAAAGGATAGCGGTAAAGCGGTGGTGGGGCGTCTCGCCGAGGAAATGCAGTTTGCGGACGTGGCAGCACTGGAAACTTTTTCTCGCGATATCCTGCAACAAATGCGTGAGCGGGACATCCTTATTGGAACCTCACTGAGTCGCCTGTAAGGATCCTGACGATGACCACGCTACAGTCTTTTTTTCACCGCTGTCATGCGGCGTTGAATCACACCCGTATTGCGGATTTCCTTGCGCCTCTGGCGCTTCGTTTGTTTCTGGCTCCGGTCATGTTCAGTGCGGGATATAACAAGGCCATGAGCTTTGAGAGTACGGTGACCTGGTTTGGCAATACAGAATGGGGGCTGGGCTTGCCTTTTCCTGCTTTACTGGCCTTTCTGGCGGCGGCCACTGAGCTGGTTGGCGGTGTGTTGCTGCTACTGGGCCTTTTCACCCGCTATATCAGCATCCCGTTGATGTTCACCATGGTGGTCGCCATTGGCTCCGTGCACTGGGAAAACGGCTGGTTTGCCATCGCGCCGGGCAACCCGGCAACCAGTATGGCCGCGCCGCTGGCCGAGGTCGGGTTTCCGGGGGCCGCGGACAGTTTGCAGAACAGTGAGGCAGTGGGCGAGCGCCTGGGCCGGGCGCGGGCCATTCTGCGCGAGCACGGCCAGTACGACTGGCTTACCGGTAAAGGCAATTTCGTGGTGCTGAATAATGCCATCGAATTTGCCGTTACTTACCTGATTATGCTGTTGGTGCTGTTCTTCTCCGGGGCAGGGCGCTTCGTTAGCCTGGACTACTGGATTGCCCGTCGTTGCTGGGCTCAAGGCAGATCGAATGTGTAAAACCTGTGCGGGTTGGGTAACGGTTTGCCGGTGGCCCTGTTCGTAGGGGCCGGGGCGTCGCTATAATGCGGCGTCCATTACTGTCCGGGGTGCCCGTGCGTTATCTATTGCTGAGCTTGCTGTTATGTCTGCCATTCGCCGTTCAGGCGGAAGAGGACTGGGGGGATGCGTCCACGGCATTTGATTCCCCGGACGGCAAACCCAAGTACGAAGACCCCTGGGAAGATATCAATCGCAAGATTTTTGCTTTCAACGAAGCGCTGGACAAATACGGCCTGAAGCCCGTTGCCAAGGGGTATGACAAGGTCACGCCACAGTGGATGAACGACACCATCACCCGGTTCTATGAAAACCTGCGTGATTTTCGCAGCGGGCTGAATAGTGTCCTGCAGTGGCGCTGGGGGCATGTGGGCCAAAACTGGGGCCGGTTTGCCGTCAATACCACGCTAGGCATTGGTGGCTTGTTTGATGTGGCCAGCAAGGTGGATCTGGAGAAGCGCAATACTGACCTGGGCCTGACGTTTGCCCGCTGGGGTGTGCCGGAAGGCCCGTTCATGATGCTGCCGTTCTTTGGGCCATCCACAGGGCGGGATGCTGCGGCTATCCTGCCGGAAGACTACATGCGCCTGCGTCACTATATCCCCCATGACCTGACCCGCCACAGTTTTACCGCCGTGTATGTGGTCGACTTGCGGGCTGACTTGCTGGATCTGGAACGCAATATCGTTGGCGACCGCTATACCTTCCTGCGTAATGCCTATCTGCAACGCCGTCGCTTTGAAAGCGGTGACCGGCCGTCGTTGCGTTTTCCCGAGATTGAAGCGCGGGATTCGGAACTCGATGACGAGTACGAAGACGATGGCTGGTGAAGAGAGAGTTGGCAGTTGATAGTGGACAGTTGACAGCTACGCGCGCAGGGTTTTCTGTTTCCCCATTTTATGAGGCCGCGTCCATAGCAGGGGCACGGCCTCATCGCTTTAAAGTAAAGACGAAATCCAGATCGCGAGCTGTCAGCGCTCAACTGTCAATTTTCAACTGCTTTTAGTTTGGCGCGGATGTAGTCGCCGTGGGAGACGTAGAGCAGGTCGCTGACTCGACGAATCAGGTGTTCTTCGTGCACATCGGCCTTGCCGTCGGCGGCCGCCATGGCCCACATCTCCTCAATCAGCGTGACGCGCTGCTCCGGCCCCCAGTGCTCGCGTAGCGGCAGGGTGAACTCGAACAGGTCGGTGGCCTGATCCACCCGGCTTTCCAGCTCGGCTACGATATCCTGCATTTCCTGGGCATCCAGCTGCCAGTGTTGCTCCACGGCAGCGATCAGGCGTTGGGTTTCTGCCTGATCCACCGTGCCATCGGTGCGGGCTACCTCGAACAGCAGGGCAGCAGCAGCACGATGCAGATCGTGTTCAGAGTATTGTGGTGCTTCGCTTTCAGGACGAAACAGTCTATTCAGCCAGTTCAAATAACACCCTCGTCAATCAGTAAGGTTTCCAGTGCCTGCTGATCCTTGGCAAAGCGGCGAATACCATCGGCGAGCAAGTCGCTGGCCATGGCATCATCGTTGAGCTGCCAACGGAATGCGGCTTCGTTCACCGGTGTCCAGTCGTCTTGCGGGGCCACCAGTTCAGGGTCCAGTACCCGGGTAAGACCGCCGTTATCGCCAGCCAGTTCCTCAAGCAGCGCCGGGCTGAGGGTGAGCTTGTCGCAGCCGGCCAGCGCTTCGATTTGCCCGGCGTTGCGAAAGC
>NZ_LWFX01000976.1:0-5356 GCF_001635175.1 Alcanivorax sp. HI0083
CGACCAGAAACTGTACCCGGCCACGCCAGCCCATATCCCAGTCCAGCGAGTCGTCCGCAGCACCGGTAATAATGATGTGCTTGAGGTCCACTGTGCCACCGAACACTTCGATACCGTCGTCCAGTGCGCGATGGACCTGCACATTACGAATAATGGTGCTGCTGCCACAGCCGCCCAGGGTCAGGCCATTCAATTCGTTATTGGCGTAGACCTCGAAGCCGGCGAACTCCACGCGGGTGTATTCCATCACACCGCAGGAGCCGTCCGCATCGCTGCCGCCAAAGGCTCCCCGGGTATCGCCGTCGGGAATGCCTTCAATATGTGCGTTGGCCACGTTAACCGGTGCGCTGCCGAGCATGACCACACCGCCCCAGTCGCCGGCAGTACGGGTGCCTTCCGGCTGGGTGCTGGTGAAGACGATGGGTGCGTTTTCCTGGCCACGGGAGAACAGGGTGGCGTCCCGGGTAATTACCAGGGCGGAGCCGGGTTTGCCTTCAATGCGTGTGCCGGGCTCGATGGTCAGACTGCCGCCCGCTTCCACATAGACAATGCCATCCAGTACCCAGGTGGTGCCGGCATGCCAGGTGTTTTGTCCGAACAGGGAGCCTTTGATGGTTTGCTGCCCGGCGATCAACTGGCGCACCGGGTCATAGGCAAAATAGCCCGCCATGCACAGCACAACGACGGCCAGGGCAACCCAGGCATAGAGGCCTGAAGGTTTACCGCTGGAGGGGTGTCTGCTGCCCAGGGTTTCCGCGATATCCGGGTTGGTGAGTGGGGTCGGCAGGCTGGCGGTAGGGCGTTTGTGCAGCAATACGCCGTCCCGGTTGGCCTCCTGAAGCTTCAGCCCCAGCGCCCGGATTTTTCGGTTGTCACTTTGAATGGCGCGGGTAATGATTTCCGCTCGGTAGACCGGGTCGTTCAGCAGCGTGTTGAAATGAACAAATCGCAGACTGCTGTCATTTTCCTGATCAAAATTCTGTTTAAGCTGCCACAGCAATTCGACCAATTGTGCACGCGGTGATGAAACTGCATCGATCATACATCCCCCCAAACGGATATCACGCAATCACCAGAAGGGGGGCAGTGTGTAAAAAAAATATGACAGTAGGGTGAAACAAGCGAGGAGTTGCGCGCGACAACGTGATAGACAGTAAAGGCTGGAAACGTGCTCCAGATTTCGGGTTTTCCACGAAGCCGCTGTAGGCGTTCCTCTTGAGGGACGAACCCTAAGACCGGTCAGGCGTCCGGGTTCGACAGGTCAGAAAGAAAGTGCATCGGATGCCTCTGTTGCCTCGCTGCGCTCGGTTCGTTCCCTGGAAGGGAACGCCTGCCCATTCTTCGCGGGCGGGGCGGTTGCCGTGTGGCGTCCCGCCCCCCCCCCTGTCCTCAAACAGCGTTGCCGCTTGCCGCTGTGTTACGCGCCGAGAATCGCGTCAGCCGCTTTTTCGGCAATCATCACGGTCGGGGCATTGGTGTTACCACCAATCAGCGTCGGCATGATGGAAGCATCTACCACGCGCAGGCCTTCCAGGCCGTGTACGCGCAGGTCCGCGTCCACCACCGCCATGTCATCACTGCCCATTTTGCAGGTGCCCACGGGGTGATAGATGTTGTCGCACTTCTGGCGCAGGAACTCGCGGATCTCTTCATCACTCTGCGTGTCCTTGCCCGGGAACAGTTCTTCACCGCGCCAGTCATTCAGCGCCTGTTGCGCCAGGATTTTGCGAACGGCCTTCACACCGCGAACCATGCCTTCCATGTCGTCCGGGTGTTCCAGGAAGCGCGGGTCGATCAGGGCCGGTGAGCGCGGGTTGGCATCGCGCAGGGTAATATTGCCACGGCTTTTGGGTCGCAGGATGCAGACGTGGGCGGAATAGCCGTAGCCCATGCTGAACAAGGTGTTGAGGCCGTGATTGTCCAGCTTGGCCGCGGTCAGGTGCAGTTGCAGGTCCGGGATCGTCTCTTCCGGGCGGGATTTAATAAACCCGCCAGCTTCCGCCACGTTGGAGGTAAGCTGCCCATTGCGGCGGTAGAAGAAATTGAAGATGCCTTTCAGGCCAGTGGTGATCAGCGCGCCGGGCGCCAGGCTCAGAGTGTCCTTGCGCAGGCTCTTGTGTACCACCAGGGCATCGGGGTGATCCTGCAGGTTTTCGCCGACACCGGGCAGCTCATGGACCAGCGGGATGTTGTGCTCGGCCAGCTCGGCAGCCGGGCCTACCCCGGACAGTTTCAGTACCTGGGGAGAGTTGATCGCACCGCCGGACAGGATGACTTCGTTCTCCGCTTTCAGGGTGCGGATCTGGCCGTTGTGTTCCACTTCCACACCGATGGCGCGCTTGCCTTCGAACAGGATGCGGTTTACCAGTGCACTGGTAAGCACGGTCAGGTTGGGGCGGTCCATCACCGGGTGCAGGTAGGCCTTGGACACCCCGCAGCGTTCACCGTCCTTCTGGTTGACCTTGTACATGCCCACGCCTTCCTGGACATCATTGTTGAAGTCGTCGGTGGCGGGGTGGCCGGCTTCCACGCCGGCCTTGATAAAGGCATTGCTCACCGGGTGGGTGAAGCGCAGGTCTGCAATGTTCAGCTTGCCACCGGTGCCATGGAAGGGGCCTTCACCGCCTTCATAATGCTCCGAGCGTTTGAAAACAGGGAGCACGTCGTCAAAGCCCCAGCCTTTGTTACCCAGGGCGGCCCAGTGGTCGTAGTCCGATTGGTGGCCCCGGGTGTAGCACATGGCATTAACGGCGGAGGAGCCACCCAGGGTTTTCCCGCGGGGAATATAGATTTGGCGATTGTTCAGCGCCTTTTGCGGTACGGTGTAGTAACGCCAGTTACGTGCGTTGGAACGCATCATCAAAATGATGCCTGCTGGTATCCGAATGAACAGACTGTTATCGGCGGGGCCAGCTTCGAGCAGGCATACGCGATTATTCGGATTTTCGGAAAGGCGGTTGGCAAGTACGCAGCCGGCAGAACCGGCGCCGACAATGATGTAATCAAACTGCATGGTGTCTGCCTTCGGCTAATGGCACAGTAAACAGCGTATTTTAGGAGGTCGGCCCATGAAAACGAGGTTTGTTTGTGACCGGCAAGTCCAATGTATACCACGCTGGGTGGCGATGTCTTTGGCCCTGATGCCTGCTCTGGCGGTTTCGGATGTGCCGCAGGGCTGGCGGGAAGTGGAATTCACAGGACATACGAAGTACCGCCAAGTTAACGGTTGCTGGCATGCTGATGCGCAGGGAACAGCGTCGGGGCTGGTGCAAGAGCAACAGGTGGATCTCAACCAGACACCCTGGCTGACCTGGCAGTGGCAGGGGGAAGTCATCCCGCCCTGGCCTGACACCTTGGAGCAAAGCAAGGCGGGGGATGACTTTCAGGCTCGCGTGTACGTGGTGAAAAAAGGCTGGTTGCCCTGGCAGACGCGGGCCATCAACTATGTCTGGTCCCGTGATGCCGAGCCCGGCGCTCACTGGCCCAACCCGTTTGCCAGCCAGGCAGAGATGGTCGTGGTGCAGGGACCGGGTGGTGCCGGCACCTGGCACCGGTTCTCGCGCAATGTGCAGGCCGATTTCAGGCGTTTTCATGGCATGGAGGTGAACGCAGTGGATGCGGTGGCGATCATGACGGATGGCGATAATACCGGCACGCGGGTAATGAGCTGTTACCGTTTGCCAGTGTTTCGTGCTGCTGCGCAGGATGAACCAGAGTGAAGCAACGGATAAGCGAGGATAAAGAAAGTTGCGGCCATTACCGCGAGCTGTTTATTATTTATTCAATCCGGTGTCTGTGATTAGCCTGTCGTGGCAGGTTAATCAGAGATAACCGGGTAAAGGCGCTGCCATCGTGTTCATACACAGCCACAGGCAATCCACTTTCCTCCGCCGGTCCATGCCGGACGGTGCTCCTGCCTCTCCCCGCTCCTTGTCGCCGACCCTTGTGTCGCAGAATCGTCATTACTTTACGTTTATATCTGCGGAGTTTCTGAATAACTCCTTGCGTGATCACATTGCTGAGGTTGCCCATGAGTGAACGCATTCTGCGCCTGGATAAAGCCGGCACGCCGGTTGAGTGGCTCGACTGGCAAATGGCCGCCACCCTTTATGCGCGTGGCTTGGTGACCTGGACGCTGGGAGATGTGATCTACCGGCTGCACGGCGGCACCAGTCGCCTTACCGGCACCCGTTCCTGCCTGTCTCTGCATTCGATCATCGCCTGCGATGGCGTTACCCATAACCACAAGCGCCCGGCACCACCTTTGACCAACCGGGCGTTGTTTCGGCGCGATCAGCATTTGTGTCTCTATTGCGGTAAACCGTTTCCCGAAAACGTGCTCACCCGTGACCATATCGTGCCCACTTCGCGCGGGGGAAAAGACCGTTGGCTGAATGTGGTATCGGCGTGTCGGCGCTGTAACCAGCGCAAGGGTAGCCATCGGCTTGACGAAATCGAGATGGAATTACTGGCGTTGCCCTATGTGCCTAATATGGCGGAGTATCTGGCGCTGATTAACAGCCACCGTATCCGTGGCGATCAAATGGAGTTCCTGCGCAGCCAGTTTGGTAAAGAAAGCCGGTTGTTGTAAAACGGAATGTAAAAAAATGCAGGCGCTGCTGCGTTTTTATTTACAACTCGCCGCTTCGCTCACCATATTTCACATTGCCTTGATGCGAATTCAGATACACTGAAATATCGCTCGCACCTTATTGTTCAGGGGAAAATCTATTCGTTACGTTATTTTCTCGTTCTGCTGCTTAATTGCTGTAGCCGCTGCCGCGGCACAGGGCGAGAGTGACTCCAAAACGGCGGCTTTTTATTACGGCCCGGATATTCCATGGTCGTCATTGGCGTCGTTTGATTTTCCTGTGGTGGAGCCGGATCAGGCCGACAGTTTGCCGCAGGCCTATCGGGACGAAACCTTCTATGCCTATGTGAGCCTGGGCGAGGTATTGTCCCAGCGGCATTATTTTGCTGGCCTGGACAAGGCCTGGTTGCTGGGTAAAAACCCGGACTGGGGCTCGTTTATTCTTGATCAATCTTCCCCGGCGCTGCGCAGTTATTTTATCGATGCCGTGATCGAACCGCTCTGGGCCAAGGGCTACCGTGGCTTTTTCCTCGACACCCTGGACAGCTATCAGCTGGTTGCCAAAGACGAGGCCGCGCGTGAGCGTCAACGACAGGGGCTGGCGGCGTTAATTAATGCCATCGCCGAGCGCCATCCCCAGGCGGGGTTTATTTTTAACCGTGGTTTCGAGCTGATGCCGCTGGTGCAGGCCCGGGTGGATGCGGTGGCGGCCGAGTCCCTCTACCAGCGGTGGTTGCCGGACAAGGACCAGTTTACTGCTGTCCC
>NZ_LWFX01000977.1:0-4223 GCF_001635175.1 Alcanivorax sp. HI0083
CTTTCTCGCGGCTGTTCAAAGGGATTCATTGGTAATTTGACGCCTGACGCCTGACGCTTGACGCCTGACGCCTGACGCCTGACGCCTGACGCCAAAAATTAAAGCCTAAGGAAAAATCGGCTCAAGCCGGTTTTCGTTTAATTTTTTCTCGTTATGCGTCCAGCGTCAGGCATCCAGCCTCCCATAAAAAAAGGCCCCGTTTCCGAGGCCTAATTGTTTCCGGAGACAACCGGAAGCATACGCAGCGGGATCAGATCCCGCAGTCATAGTGCCGCCGACCGCACCGCCCCGCCTTGACGTAAATCAGGTTTTTTTCTGTATTGCACAACCTGTATTGCACAACCGCATCCCCTGACGATCGCCAGACATTACCCAGCGCTTTGCGGATTGCCCGCCTGGGCCGCCAGCACCGGCGCCAGTGACGGAGGCGAGTACGCCGGGCCTTTCAACACCTTTCCTCGCTCATCCTTCACCGGCTTGCCATCAGCCCCCAACTTGCTCATGTTGCTGCGATGCACCTCCTCGCAGCAGGCGTTCAGGTCAATACCAAAAGTGTGCCCGGCGCCGTAGGTGACATAGTTGATATCGGTAAGCGCATCCGCCACTTCCACCAGGTCAACCTGAAACCGATCCAACGCCTCCAACTGCTCACGGGCCTGGGCCAATGTGGAGAGAAACGCCTGCTGGGCATCACTGGCATTCTGACACGTCGCTTCGGCCAGCTCGTGGAATTCCTCCAGCAACAAGGCCAGACGCAGGCGCACGGTCGCATCGTCCGGCACCACTGGCCGAGGCTCCACGGGCAACGAAAATGCCCGATGAAACTCCCCAACCTTATGAAAGTTGCTAACCTCAGACTTCATCGGCATGAATCTCTTCCAGAAAAGCCAGTATTTCCCGGTTCACTTCAGCCGCCTGCTCCATCTGGATCCAGTGGCCGCATTGATCCAGCATCACGGTACGCAGGTCCGGAATGTAATCCGGCATGCGCTGCAGCGCTTTCTGGCCAAACATGATCACCGGGTCCTGCAGGCCACCGATAAACAGGGTCGGCATCACGATCTGCCAGTCAGTGTCATCACGGCTTTCTTCCCAGGAAGCATCCATGGACCGGTACCAGTTGATCGGGCCAGTGAAACCGCTGTGCTCAAAACGCTCCACGTAATAAGCCAGGTCCTCTTCGCGCATCCAGCGGGGCTGGGTCGCCGGAACCGGCATGGACTGAAGGAAGCCGGTATCATCCGGGCCGACCTTGAAATCCGCGATCCCGTCGGCGGAAAGACCATGAAAAATACATCGCAAGCTGTACGACACGTCAGCCTCAAGCTCTTGCTCAGGCAGGGCCGCTTGCTGGAAGTACAGCATGTAGAAAAAACGGTCCTCGAACAGCTTGCGCATGGCGGTAGTAGGCGGCTCGGGCGCCGGGCCACCATAGGGAACAGACATACCGATCACCGCTCTGATTGCTTTGGGATATCGGCGTGCTACCTGCCAGGCCAGGCCACAGCCCCAGTCATGCCCCATCAGGATGGCGCTGTCATAGCCCAGCGCCTGAATCAGGGCCATCACATCCTCAACCAGCACACTCTGCCGGTAGGCATCGGCCTCTTTGGGACCACCGGTAAAGCCGTAACCGCGCAAATCCGGCGCCACCGCGTAATAACCGGACTGGGCCAGCACCGGCAGCTGGTACCGCCACGAAGCCCAGCATTCAGGGAAACCGTGCAAACACAGCACCAGGGGCGCACCGGCCTCGCCAGCCTCCGCTACAAAAAAATCCAGCCCATTGGCAGGAATCTGTCGCTCTCGCGTAAACGCCATACTCATATCCTAATTCAAGGCCGGGTAACAAACAGTCAGACGGCTACTTACCCGGCACCACTAAAATGCTATTGTTGGCATAAGGCACATGCCTGAATTTGACAGCAAGCACTGCCGCTGACAAGCACAGGCCGGCGCCCCGCGCCTAGTGATACTGCGGCAGGCCGAGAGAAACACAAAGGAACAACCCGTACAGCCACACCAGGGACGTAACTGTGAGCACGCCAAAGGGCCCCGAACAATCCAGCCCCCCCCAACGCACCCGCCTCGGCGAGTGGCTGGCGCCCTATATCCCGGCCTATTTCCCGGTGGCCTGGAAGCTGGGCCTGTCCATTTCCCTGCTGATTCTCTGCGGCATGACTATCCTCGGCACCCTGCTACTCAACAATCAGCTCAGCCGCATGCGCGACCAGGCAGACAGCTTTGGCACGGCCATCGCCCAGCAACTGGCCAACACCGCCCGCGAACCATTACTGGCGGACGACACCTTCTTTCTCAAGGTACAACTCAACAACCTGGCCCGCAGCGACAGCGTTCGCGGCGCCGCCCTGTTCGGTCGCGACGGCAACCTGATCGACAAGGCCGGCATTCTGCCGCTGGCCGCCAGCCCACTGCATGAGCAGGTAAAACGCTGGGATCTGGAAGACGAGCCCGTCACCACCTACTACGCCCCGATCAAGATCAGCGATGCGGTGGCCGGCCACACCGCCATTTCCCTGTCTGACCGCCCCATCGTGGCAGCCCGCCAGGCCGTGCAGGACACCATGGTGACCGCCACCCTGATCATGAGCGTGATCGCCATTATCGTTGCTTTCCTGATCAGCCGCCGCCTGGCCCAGCCGATTCATGACCTGCTGGCTGCCACCAGCGCCATGCGCAAGGGTGATCTCAACTACCGCATTCAGGATCGCCGCAACGACGAAATTGGCGGCCTGATCGAAGCCTACAACACCATGGCCCACGGCATGCTCGAAAAAGATCAGGTAGAACGGGTGCTGCAACGTTTCGTCAGCCCGTCCGTAGCACGCAACATGATGGCTGATCTGGATCAGGTACAACTCGGTGGCCGTGACGTTTCCGCCACGGTGGTCTTTGCGGACATCGTCGGCTTTACCCGGTTGTCCGAAAACCTGGCGCCGGACGCCATCGCCGACATGCTCAATGTCTATTTTGATGCTATCACCACGGCCACCAGCTTTTATCGGGGGACCATCGACAAATACATGGGTGATTGCGCCATGATCGTCTTCGGTGTGCCGGAGAAAGATGATGAACACCTGTTCCACGGCCTGTGTTGTGCGGTGATGATCCAGCGGCTGGTAGAGCGCCTCAATGAACACCGCCATGCCCACGGCCAAACCACCGTGGAATTCCGCATTGGCATCAACTCCGGTGACATGCTGGCCGGCAATCTGGGGTCACGCGATCGCATGCAGTACACCGTGGTGGGCGACGCGGTCAATTTGGCTTCACGGCTGTCGAACATGGCCGGCGGTAACGAAATCATTGCCGCCGCACCGCTTCTGTCCAACCCCAATATTGCCTCCCGGGTTCGCGCCACAGAATCCGGGGCCATGCGTATTCGCGGCAAAGAAAACCCCGTGGGAACCTATCGTATCGATGGCGTTCACGCCTTGTCCGAAACGCTGATGGAACAGCGTATTGCCCAGTTTCTGGCAAAACTGAATACGGAGCATCAACGTGTACAAGGCGAGTAGCCTGACCCTGGCCACGGTACTGGCTGGCTGTGCCACCCTCGGCAACCCCCACCCGGAAAGCGATGTCAGCGCTGCGCTGGAACAACACAATTACAGCCGGGCCGCCGCCATTATTGAACAAACCAAACCCAGGCACCCCGAATACCCGGCCTTGCAGGAGCAATACCCCGGAATCCGCCAGGCCAGCAAGGCGTACCGCCAGCACATCATTCTCCAGGCCCAGGAACTGGGCAGAAAGCAGCAATGGGATGATGCCTTCAACCTGCTGGACCAGAACCGCGACAAGGTACTGAACCCGGCGGCCATGGATGAATTAAGCACCGCCTTATCCACACAGGAAGAGCGCCAGCTGAACCAGTTACTGGCAGAGAGACGCCAGGCCCAGGCTGTCGCCATGCTGGCCAACGACAGGCTGGAACAGCAGCTGGCCGACTTTCATGCGCCCCACGCCAAGCAGGAACGCCAGAAACTGGCCGAGGAGCGTCAGCAACTGATTCAGGACCTGACCACCCTGGGCGAATATTTCGGTGAGCGGGAACAGTGGATGCTGGCCCGCGACCTGCTGCGTTCCGCCCATCAACTGGCCCCCCAGGCCAAACCCTCCCCGGTCCTGGCACAGGCCCAGCAGGTACTGAACAACGAAGAACAGCGCGCCCGCGCCAAGCGTAACCTTGCTCTGCAAAC
>NZ_LWFX01000978.1:0-3011 GCF_001635175.1 Alcanivorax sp. HI0083
GCATTGTTGATCAAGCCGGTCAGTTCCACCTTCTGGGCAGCCATATCCGCTACCAGTTTTTCTGCCGCACCGGCCTGGGCCAGGTCGGAGGCGATACACATGACCTCCAAGTTATGGCGCTGGCGCAACTCACTGGCCAATGTTTCCAATCGATCCAGCCGCCGCGCCGCCAGCACCAGGTTGTACCCCTGGGTGGCCAACTGGCGAGCAAACTCCTCACCAATACCGGCGCTGGCACCGGTAATCAATACCGCTTTCATCGGACTCTCCTGTCAGGCACACCGGAAGCGGGCGCACCGTCAATGCAAATTAGTAACCATTGGTCACTAAAGTAAAGGAAAGATCGACAAAGCTAAATAACCCGGAGTTACTAAACAGCCCCCCACAGACTCAGCTGCCCATGGGGCCCGGGTGGCACAAAGCCGCCCGTGTCCAGATCCAGCGACTCCCTATCCACCAGCCCGGCACTGCGGCAGGCGGAGTCAAAACGCTGACGCAACAGATGCGCCCAGGCACCCTGCCCGCTCTGACGTTGGTGCCAGCGACTGTCATAAATGGCGCCGCCATGCAGATCGCGCATTACCGACATGACCTTCTCGGCCCGATCCGGGTAATGGTCTGCGAGCCATTCCTGCCACAGCGGCCCCACTTCATGGGGTAAGCGCAGCACCACATAACCTGCCTGCTGGGCGCCTGCCATGGCCACCTGATGCACAATGTCTTCCAGCTCATGGTCATTAATGAAGGGAATCACCGGCGCGACCAGCACCGTTACCGGCACGCCGGCACGGCTGAGTTCGCGAATTACTTTCAGCCGCTCCTTGCCGCCGCTGGCACGGGGCTCCAATTCGCCTTTCAGGCGGTTATCCAGCGTGGTGACCGAAACCGCCACCGAGGCACGCCCGGCCCGAGCCATGGGCGCAATCAGGTCCAGGTCCCGCAGTACCATAGTGCTTTTGGTAATCAGGCTGAAGGGGTGCTGGCAATCTACCAACACCTGCAACAGCTCGCGGGTAATGCGCCGCTCTCGCTCAATGGGCTGGTAAGGGTCGGTGACCGTGCCAAGCACAATGGGACGGCAGCGGTAAGACGGTTTGCGAAGGCTGTCGCGAAGCACCTCCGCGGCATTGTCCTTGCAGAAAATCTCGCTCTCGAAATCCTGACCGGGTGATAAGTCCACATAGGCATGGTTGGGACGGGCATAGCAATAGATGCAACCATGTTCGCAGCCCCGATAGGGATTGATACTTTGCTCGAAGGGCAGGTCCGGACTGCGGTTGGTCATGATGATGCTGCTGGCTTTTTCGCGATGATAGCGAGTAGGCCGGCTCACCGGAGGGCTATCCGATTCACAATGGCTGACGGCAAAACGGCCAGGTAGCTGGCTCAGGGTGCCCCGGTTCGCTGCGCGCATAAACTTCACCTCCGCGTATACTGTCTTTTTGTACAGTATACGCGGAGGCCAGCCAACTCAAGTGCATTCCGTGTGGTACCGACTTCTGCGACTTACAAACTTCGCAGTTTACGCAACTCCCGTACCCCCACCGCCAGCGTCATGAAGTCGTGGGGGCCATCTGCCTGCAAGGTTTGTAAACGGTGAATGCCGAAGGCCACCTTGCGACGGGATTTTTCTTCCCAGGCGGCAAAGCGCGCGGCGGCGGTATCGCCATCGTACTCCAACACCTTGGCGGCCACTTGCCGGTGCAGGCGGTAGGAATCCTCACGCAGGTTGGCACGAGCCAGCGCTTGCCAGCGATCCTGCACAGACAGATCCAGAATCGACGACAGCAGCCACAGAATCTGCAGCTTGTCGCCCACCAGAAAGTACACTTCCGCCGCCAGCTTCAGCGGCACCTGGGCTAGCGAAGCAAGCTCGACAATATCCGGGGCAGACCCCAGCACCATGGTGTTGGCCAACAGTTTGGCTTCTTTCTCGGGCACGCCATCGTCTTTCATGCCCTCCACGGCCTGATCCCATTCCTGCCGATAACTGCCCGGCAGTGCTTCCGGCAACATGCTCTCCAGTTCGGCAATGGCCTTGCGGTAGCGAGCCACCGCTTCTGCCACCGGACGCCGCCCCCACTTGTAATGAATCAACCAGGTGGTCACGTGCTTCATCAAGCCGATCACCCGGCCATAAAGCCGTAGCTGCACCTGGCTGTCCACGCGCCCGTCCAGGCCATCCACCGGCGCCCAATACAGGTCGCCATCGAACACCGCATGGGCCATGGCGTAGGCCTTCACCAAACGGTGCAACGACAAGCCATGCTCATCCGCATACCGATGAACAAAGGCAAACCCCATCCGGTTGACCACCGCGTTGGCCAGCACCGTGGCAATCAACTCCCGGCGCAGGCCATGGTTGAGCAGATCATCGCCGAAGGATTCCACCAGTTCCTGCGGAAAGTAGTGCAGCACGTCCTGATCAAAGAAAGCATCATCGGGAACGTCCGACGTCAGCAAGGCATCGAACAGCGCATTCTTGGTATAGGACAACAACACCGACAATTCCGGCCGGGTCAGCCCTTTGCCGCGGGTGCGACGTTCGCTCAGTGATTCGTCATCCGGCAGGTATTCCACCGTGCGCACCAGCATGGCCTGGCGCTCCAGCGTACGCAGGTGGTTGGCGTGCTCATCCAGCCGCGATGCGGCGTTATATTCCAGCAGGCTTAGCGCCAGGCTCTGCACGTAATTATCGCGCAGTACCGCATCAGCCACATCGTCGGTCATGCGCACCAGCAAGGGGTCGCGGGTATCGCGATCCAGCCGCCCGTCACGCAAACGCTGGTTAAGCGGAATCTTGATATTCACTTCCCGGTCAGAGCTGTGCACACCGCCGGAGTTATCAATGGCGTCGGTATTGATCCGCCCACCATTGAGCGCAAATTCAATGCGCCCCAGTTGCGTGAGCCCCAGGTTACCGCCCTCACCCACGACCTGGCAGCGCAGTTCCTTGCCGTTCACGCGGATGGCGTCATTGGCCCGGTCGCCGACCTGGGCATGGCTTTCGT
>NZ_LWFX01000979.1:0-2864 GCF_001635175.1 Alcanivorax sp. HI0083
GATGAAGACCGTTTTCAGCCACCTCGCCCGCCGCAACTGGTGGTGCTGGGTAATGCCCCGGACAAGGAGAACGACGAGCCTGTGCCGGAAGGGGAGTCCGCCAAGGCACTGCTGGGCCGTGATGGCAACGGCTACCCGATTATCATGATGTCCACCCGCTATGCCTGGGCGTGGGAATACGTGGGAGATGCCCTGAAGCAGACCGACTTGAAAGTCAGCGACCGCGATCGCGAAGTGGGGATCTTCTATCTCAAGGTGCCCAACCGTTATGAACTGGGTGCCCGTGAAGCACAGCTGAAACTGAGCCATACCACCAATGGTATTCAGGTGGCGGTCCTGAACGAGAAAGGCACCGCGCTGGTGGAGAAAACCCCGGGGCTGGCCATTCTCGAGCGAATCTACGACGAGCTCGATTAATGCAACTGGCGTCACTGGGCAGTGGCAGTAAAGGCAATGCCACGCTGGTGCTGGCTGACGATACCCTGGTCCTGATCGATTGCGGTTTCACGGTGAAAGAAACCGAGGCGCGGCTGGGGAGGCTGGGGCTGGCAGCGGATCAGCTCAGTGCGATTCTGGTTACCCATGAGCATGGCGATCATATTCGCAGCGCCGGGGCGCTGGCCCGCAAGGTGGGCTGTCCAGTGTATAGCTCCTTTGGTACCGCCAGTGCGGTGCATGACAAGCGGGCGACGCTGAAAGGCGCCGATTGGCAGGAAGTTCGCCCCGGCCGGGCGTTTAGCCTGGGGGCCATGGAGATCCTGCCGGTGCTGGTGCCCCACGATGCCCGCGAACCTTGCCAGTACCGTTTTTCCTGGCAGCAGCGCACCGTGGGGGTGCTGACGGACCTGGGGGCGATTACTCCCCACGTGGTGGATGCCTACCGGGAATGTGATGCGCTGGTACTGGAATGCAATCACGACCCCCAGTTGCTGGCGTCGGGGCCGTATCCATCATCGTTGAAACGGCGCGTGGGTGGTATGTTGGGGCATCTGAGCAATGATCAGGCGGCGGCGTTGCTGCGCCAGGCCAATGTGGACCGCCTGCAACACCTGGTGCTCTCGCACCTGAGCGAACAGAACAACACGTCCCGGCACGCACTGGATGCGGTCGAACGGGTGATTACCCAGGGGCGTGAACGAATTGGCGTTGCCAGCCAGACGGAAGGGTTTGACTGGCTGCAAGTACATTAATACTGACCTGAGTAATAGGCCTTTCCATGGAAAAACGCGACGAGTTGTATGCCGGCAAAGCCAAGTCTGTGTACACCACCGATGACGCGGACAAGCTGATCATGCTGTTTCGTGATGACACCTCTGCCTTTGACGGCAAGAAAAAGGAGGCGTTGGCACGCAAGGGAGCGGTGAACAATCAGTTCAACGCGGCCATCATGGAAAAGCTGAAAGCGGCGGGTATTCCCTGCCACTTCGAGAAAACCCTGTCGGCCACCGAATCCCTGGTCAAGAAGATGGACATGATCCCGGTGGAGTGCGTGGTGCGTAACATCGCCGCAGGCTCCATTTGTCGTCGTCTGGGCGTGGAAGAAGGGCTGGAATTGAACCCGCCCACATTCGAATTCTTCCTCAAGGATGATGACTTGGGCGACCCCATGGTCAATGATTACCATATTCAAAGCTTTGGCTGGGCCACCGATGAGCAGGTGGCGCAGATGAAAGCGCTTACCTTCCAGGTGAACGATGTGCTCAAGCAGCTGTTTCTGGACGGTGGCATGCTGCTGGTGGATTACAAGCTGGAATTTGGTGTGTTTAATGGTGAAGTGTTGCTGGGCGATGAATTCAGCCCGGACGGTTGCCGCCTGTGGGACAAGGATACCCGCGAAAAGCTGGACAAGGACCGCTTCCGCCAAGGGTTGGGCGGTGTGGTAGAGGCCTACGAAGAAGTGGGTAAGCGTCTGGGGATGACGTTCGAGTATTGATCAATCACATGAGCCTGCCGGGCCGACCGGTGCCGGCAGGCTGCCAATAATAAGTAAAAAAAGGAGAGGGTATGAAATCCGTAATGCGTATGACTGTTATCGGGCTGCTGGCCGCCGTTCTCAGTGGTTGTTTCCTTACCAAGCTGGCGACGACCCCCATGCGTTTGGTCGGAGCGGCCGGGTCCGTGGTCGGGGCCGTGCTGTCGATTATTCCGGTGGCCGGTAATGCCGCGGATGAAGCGCTGGAAAAGGTCGACGGCGCCATTGACGGGACTGCGGACAGCATCGATAAAATCCCGCTCTGATCCTGCTGAATCTGCCCCGGCCGGCATTGATGCCGGTTGGTGGTGACGCCCTGGCGCTTGTAATCGGCCGGGGGGTTGTGAAAAATACAGGCTCTTTGCCGGGGCTTGCCCGATATAACAACAATAAACTGGAGTTTGCCATGCGTCGCTGGCTACTTTCCTTCCTTGTGTTGCTGCCCCTCTCGGCGGCGGCGGACAATGCCCTGATCGGTATCGGTTACCTCAATGGTCTGGTCGGGCTTAATCTCGAATGGGCTACCGAAAAGAACAGTTTTTACGGCATGCCTGCCTATTATGTGGATTCCAGTGGCCTGGATACGGAAGAGTTCCGCTGGGTAGCGGGCTGGCGCCGCAAGATGGAACGCGGACTCATGTCAGAGAAGGGTTTCTACACAGGCCTGATGGCGGGTGATCTGGGCGGCGAACGCCACTATGAGCGGCTGGGCGCAGGCGTTGAGCTGGGCCACCAGTGGGTGAAACCGTATTCCCGCTGGACCGTGAGCGCGGCGGTGGGGGTGCTGGAGTCCCTGGATTGCACGGAGTACCGTACCAATGTGGGTTGCGATAGTCAGGAAGAGCAGGACCAGTATGATCTGGATGTGGAGCCTGTGGTGGTGTTGGGCGTG
>NZ_LWFX01000980.1:0-1917 GCF_001635175.1 Alcanivorax sp. HI0083
GCGTGCTGGGCCTGAACGGCTCCGGTAAATCCACGCTGCTGCGCATCATGGCCGGCGTGGACAAGGACTTCCTGGGTGAAGCACGGCCGCAGCCGGGCACCAATATCGGCTACCTGCCCCAGGAGCCGGAGCTGGACCCGGAAAAGAATGTCCGCGAGATCGTCGAAGAAGCCGTGGCGGATATCCGTAACGCCCAGCAGCGCCTGGAAGAAGTCTACGAAGCCTATGCGGCGGAAGACGCGGATTTCGACAAGCTGGCCGCCGAACAGGCCAAGCTGGAAGACATCATCGAAGCCAGCGATGCGCACAACCTTGAGCGCAAACTGGAAATCGCCGCCGACGCGCTGCGTCTGCCGCCCTGGGACGCCAGCGTGAAAACCCTGTCCGGGGGTGAACGCCGCCGTGTTGCCCTGTGCCGGCTGGTGATGAGCGCCCCGGACATGCTGCTGCTGGATGAGCCCACCAACCACCTGGACGCGGAGTCCGTGGCCTGGCTGGAGCGCTTCCTGCACGAATTCCCCGGCACCGTGGTGGCGGTGACCCACGATCGCTACTTCCTGGATAATTCCTGTGAGTGGATTCTGGAGCTGGATCGCGGCGAAGGCATTCCTTGGCAGGGCAACTATTCCTCCTGGCTGGAACAGAAAGAACAGCGTCTGGAGCAGGAAGCGAAGAGCGAGTCGGCCCATCGCAAAACGGTGGAGAAGGAACTGGAATGGGTGCGCCAGAACCCGAAAGGCCGCCGTGCCAAGAACAAGGCCCGTGTGTCTGCGTTCGAAGAGCTGGCCAGCCAGGAATTCCAGAAGCGCAACGAAACCCAGGAATTGTACATCCCGCCGGGTGAACGCCTGGGCGAGCAGGTTTTTGAAATCAAGAATGTGGCCAAGCAATTCGACCACAAGCTGCTCTACGAAGATCTGGATTTCCAGATTCCCCGTGGCGCTATTGTCGGCATCATCGGCCCCAACGGTGCCGGTAAAACGACCCTGTTCCGCATGCTGGCCGGCCAGGAAACCCCGGACAGCGGCGAGATCGTCACTGGCGATACCGTACAGATGGCCTATGTGGACCAAAGCCGTGAAGACCTGGACAGCAACAAGACGGTCTGGGAAGAAGTCTCCGACGGCAACGACATCCTGCGCATCGGCAACTATGAAGTCCCCAGCCGCGCCTATCTGGGCCGGTTTAACTTCAAGGGTGGCGACCAGCAGAAGCGGGTCGGCGATCTGTCCGGCGGTGAACGCAACCGTCTGCACCTGGCCAAGCTGCTCAAGCAGGGCGCCAACGTGCTGCTGCTCGATGAGCCCACCAACGACCTGGACGTGGAAACCCTGCGGGCATTGGAAGAAGCCCTGCTGGCGTTCCCCGGCTGCGCCATCGTGATCTCGCACGATCGCTGGTTCCTGGACCGCGTCGCCACCCACATCCTCTCCTTCGAAGGGGATGCCCAGGTGGAATGGTTCGAAGGCTCTTACACCGAGTACGAAGAATACAAACGCAAGCAGCTGGGCGATGCGGCCCTGCAACCCAAGCGCATGAAGTACAAACGAATCGAAGTCTGATTCGTGCAGGATAATGCCGACACAGCAACAACGTGTCGGCCGGGGACGTAACAGGGACGACAGCATGAACGAAAGACGGCGGGCCAATCGGGTGGACTTCGACGGGGAGGCCACCCTGGCTTTCCAGCAGGACAGCCACCCCGTGTCACTGGACGACATTTCCATCATGGGCGCACGGCTCAACAGCAGCACGCCGCTCGCGCTGCCCGATGCGGCCCCGGTCACCCTGACCATTACCCTGGAAGACTCTGATATCACGCTCACCCTCCCGGCAAAAGTAAAGCGCCAGGAGGGCCATGATATTGGCATCATGTTTGATCGCCCATCCGTGGATGACATGCAGCATCTACGCCGC
>NZ_LWFX01000981.1:0-7306 GCF_001635175.1 Alcanivorax sp. HI0083
CTGGTTCGAGGGTGTTAAGCGGTTCTTCGATACCAAGTAAGCGTTTCTGCTCCGATAGGAAAAAGCCCGGCATGATTCTCATGTCGGGCTTTTTTGTGGTTGTGTGCCGCGCATGGCGGCTCTCAGTCAATAGTATGGAATTTGATCAGGTTCATTGCCGCTGTGAACAGCCTTGCGATATTGTGCATAAAAACAACAATAATCAGAGGCAATTATGAATTCACGGCGACTGGCGTGTGTGCTGGGGGCGTTGTTGTGCTGTGCACCCGTCTTTGCGGTGTGCGCACCGGTGGATCAGGCCCATGAGCGCGTCCGCGCTACCTTTTCCCAGAAGGCGCCGCTGGTGCCGAACCTGCCGGTATTGAATGCCGACTGGCAGCCTGCGCCTTTCGATCCGGCCCCTTATACCTTCACGGTGGAAGAAATCCGCGCTAACTGGGATCAGTTTATGCGTGGCTTGCGCTTGCCGTACCCCTCTGCCGACTACCTGCAAGCTCGCTATCAGCGCTTCCCGGATCTGTATCGGGATCTGCGCTATCAGGATGACGACTGGGAGCAGCATAGCCGCAATGTGCTGGAGGCCTGGCAGGCCTTCTTCCGTGGCGATTTCCGTCAGGCCCGGGATCTTGGGCATCGCTATGGAGGGTACGCCCGGGTGCCGGCGGTGGTGGCGCAGATTGTGTATGCCACCTATCTGGCGCCCACTCATGAGCAGAAGCAGCAGCTGTTGCAGGAGGCCATCAATGACATGGCCTGGTTCGGCGAGAAGATGGTGGTGTTGCCTGGCGACAAGGCGCTCACGGCGGATTACTGCATGATGCGGCTGGGGTTTGGCTATGCGGTGGCGCGGCTGGCAGAAGATGAGTCCGTGCCGGCCACCTTGCAACGCAATTACGCCGCCATGGTGATCAATGCGGCCACGGAAATGTTGGCGGTGGCGCCGGATCACCCGTTGGCGTTGTCATTGAGTGCGGCGTTTGAAGCCAATGTGCTGCGCCGGGTGGGCAAAACGGCGGGCAAGCTGACGCTGGCGGCGGACAGCAAGGATGCCATTCAGCCGTTCGAGGCTGCGCTCAGGCAAGAAAAGGATCTGGCGATTGTTCGCTATGAGTACGCTAACAGTCTGCTTTATACCTATCAGGAAGAGGCGCTGGAGCCGGCGTTGACCCAGTTGCAGGTGGCGGCGCAGTTGCCCGCCGGCTTTTCCATGGAGTGGCTCGACCGCGCCTATGCCCGCAAGCGGCTCAAGGAGGTGTTGGCCTGGCGCGATAGCGGCATAAGCTTCAAGCGCTTCGACCGAAAGCGGCGCAAGTACATGCTCAAGGAAAACGCCAATCTCTACGCGGTGACCCTGTCGCCCTTTCTGGTAGAATAAGCCGCTTGATGCCGGACGCCAGAGGCTTGGCGCTTTTGCCCGTTCCCGTTTGGGGCGGGTGGGGCGTGAGGCCTCTGGCGTTCGCCGTCCCGCTTTTAATCAAGGAGACACCATGAAAGTAGGTATTATCGGCGCCGCCGGTCGCATGGGCCGTATTCTGATCGAGGCGACGCTGGCCAACCCGGATACAACGCTGGCGGCGGCGGTGGATGTGCCCGGCTCCAGCCTGATTGGTGCGGATGCCGGTGAGCTGGTGGGCCAGGGCAGTAGTGGTGTGTTGCTGGCGGATGACTTGAGCAAGGTGGTGAACGATGCGGATGTGTTCATCGACTTCACCGTGCCGGAAGCCACGGTTAAAAACCTTGAGATCTGCCGGGCGGCGGGGACCAAACTGGTGATCGGCACTACCGGGCTGGATGACACCCAGACAGCGGCGCTGCGCGCTGCCAGCGACGATATCGCCATCTGTTTTGCGCCGAATTATTCTATCGGGGTGAATCTGTGCTTCAAGCTGCTGGAAACTGCGGCCCGGATCATGGGCGATGAAGTGGATATCGAAGTGATTGAAGCCCACCACCGGCACAAAATCGATGCGCCGTCAGGCACGGCGTTGCGCATGGGTGAAGTGGTCGCCCAGACCCTGGGCCGAGATCTGAGCGAGTGTGCCGTGTATGGCCGTGAAGGCCGCACCGGCGAGCGCGAGCGCCACACCATCGGCTTCGAGACCATTCGTGCCGGCGACATTGTTGGTGACCACACAGTGATGTTCGCGGCGGAAGGTGAGCGGGTGGAAATTACCCACAAGGCCTCCAGCCGTATGTCGTTCGGCCGTGGTGCGGTGCGGGCAGCCGCCTGGCTTGGCGGCCATGACAAGGGCCTGTTCGACATGCAGGACGTGCTCGGCTTGGCCGGGGAAAGCGCCGGTTGGGGCAAGGCCTAGCCGCCTGCCAGGCCCGCCACTGGTCTATCAGCGGGATTGCCGCGTGACAGCGGGGCCACAAAGCCCTAAAATAGCGCGCAGCCCGTGATGGGCGTGCGGGGCGCCGAATGAAGAATTCAGAAAAAAGCGAGGTGGAGGAATCCATCTCGCTTTTTTGCGAGCGCACCCGCCGCAGATCTCCCTATTCCCTATCAGCCTGGAGGTTGCGTTGACGGTTCCCGCCATTCTCGCTCTTGAAGACGGAAGCATCTTTCGGGGTGTTGCAATCGGTGCCACGGGTGAAACCGTGGGTGAGGTGGTGTTTAACACCGCCATGACTGGCTATCAGGAGATCCTGACGGATCCTTCCTATGCCAAGCAGATTGTAACCCTTACCTATCCGCATATTGGTAACACTGGCGTCACTGCCGAGGACGAAGAGTCCTCCCGAATCTGGGCCTCGGGCCTGGTGATTCGTGATCTGGCCATGACAGTGAGCAACTGGCGTAGTGAGCAAACTCTTCCGGACTACCTGCGTGAGCGCAACATTGTTGCCATCGCCGATATCGACACTCGCCGCCTGACGCGCATTCTGCGTGACAAGGGTGCCCAGAATGGTTGCATTCTGGCCGGCGACAATGTGGATGAAGCACAGGCGCTGGCGGCGGCCAAGGGGTTCCCCGGCCTGAAAGGCATGGACCTGGCGAAGGAAGTGAGTGTTGCCGAGTCCTACAGCTGGACCGAGTCCACCTGGGATCTTGAGAAAGGTCACACCGAGCAGGGCGAGACCCGCTTCCATGTGGTGGCCTACGACTACGGCGTCAAGCGCAACATCCTGCGCATGCTGGCCGAGCGCGGCTGCAAGCTCACCGTGGTGCCGGCCCAGACGCCCGCGTCCGAGGTGTTGGCCATGAAGCCGGACGGTGTCTTCCTGTCCAACGGCCCCGGTGACCCGGAGCCTTGCGACTATGCCATTGCCGCGATCCAGGAGATCGTTGCCACCGGTCTGCCGGTGTTCGGTATCTGCCTGGGCCATCAATTGCTGGCGCTGGCCAGTGGCGCCAAGTCCATGAAAATGGCCACGGGCCACCACGGCGCCAACCACCCGGTGAAAACCCTGGCGGATGACACGGTGATGATTACCAGCCAGAACCACGGCTTTGCGGTGGATATCGATACCTTGCCGGACAACCTGAAAGTGACCCATGTGTCACTGTTTGACGGCACCTTGCAGGGCATCGAGCGCACCGATGTGCCGGCCTTCAGCTTCCAGGGGCACCCGGAAGCGAGCCCGGGGCCGCGTGACTGCGCGCCGCTGTTCGATCATTTCATCGAGCTGATGGAAGCTAAGTAAAAGCGTCTGACGTCCGACGTCTGACGTCCGACGCAAAGAC
Source organism: Alcanivorax sp. HI0083 (assembly GCF_001635175.1). Classification (NCBI taxonomy): domain Bacteria; kingdom Pseudomonadati; phylum Pseudomonadota; class Gammaproteobacteria; order Oceanospirillales; family Alcanivoracaceae; genus Alcanivorax; species Alcanivorax sp. HI0083. Next base: position 3,689 of record NZ_LWFX01000981.1, read on the forward strand.
AATCGCAACATACGTCTGACGGTTAGCGAACTATGCCTAAAAGAACTGACATCAAAAGCATCCTCATTATTGGCGCTGGCCCGATTGTGATCGGCCAGGCCTGTGAGTTTGACTACTCCGGTGCCCAGGCGTGTAAGGCGCTGCGGGAAGAGGGTTTCCGGGTGATTCTGGTGAACTCCAACCCGGCCACCATCATGACCGACCCGGCCATGGCGGATGCCACCTACATCGAGCCGATTACCTGGCAGACCGTGGCCAAGATCATCGAGAAGGAGCGCCCGGACGCGCTGCTGCCCACCATGGGTGGTCAGACCGCACTGAACTGTGCCCTGGACCTGGACCACAATGGGGTGCTGAAAGAGTTCGGCGTGGAAATGATTGGCGCCACCGAAGATGCCATCGACAAGGCGGAAGATCGCTCCCGCTTCGACAAGGCCATGAAAGCCATCGGCCTGGAATGTCCGCGTTCTGCCATTGCCCATAACATGGAAGAGGCCAACGCGGCCCTGCAAGACCTGGGTTTTCCCTGCATTATCCGCCCCAGTTTCACCATGGGTGGCTCCGGCGGTGGTGTGGCGTATAACCGGGAAGAATTCGAGGAAATCTGCCAGCGTGGTCTGGACCTGTCGCCCACCAACGAGCTGTTGATCGACGAGTCCCTGCTGGGCTGGAAAGAGTACGAGATGGAAGTGGTCCGCGACAAAAAGGACAACTGCATCATCGTGTGCTCCATCGAGAACTTTGACCCCATGGGTGTGCACACCGGTGACTCCATCACCGTGGCGCCGGCGCAGACGCTCACCGATAAAGAGCTGCAGATCATGCGCGACGCCTCTCTGGCGGTGCTGCGTGAGATCGGTGTGGAAACCGGTGGTTCCAACGTGCAGTTCGGCATCAATCCGGACAACGGGCGCATGGTGGTGATCGAAATGAACCCGCGGGTGAGTCGATCTTCCGCGCTGGCCTCCAAGGCCACCGGCTTCCCGATCGCCAAGGTGGCCGCCAAGCTGGCGGTGGGTTACACCCTGGATGAGCTGCAGAACGAGATCACCGGCGGCAAGACCCCGGCGTCCTTCGAGCCGTCCATCGATTACGTGGTTACCAAGATCCCGCGCTTCAACTTCGAGAAGTTTGCCGAAGCGGATGCGGTGCTGACCACCCAGATGAAGTCCGTGGGTGAAGTGATGGCCATCGGCCGTAACTTCCAGGAATCGGTACAGAAAGCGCTGCGCGGACTGGAAACCGAATCCATCGGTTTTGACCCTCATGTGGATCCGGCTGACCCAGACGCCCGTGAGCAAGTGGCGCAATTGCTGTCCACGCCGGGCCCGGAGCGTATCTGGATTGTTGGCGACGCGTTCCGCGTCGGCATGACCGTGGATGACGTATTCAATATCACCAAGATTGATCGCTGGTACTTGGTGCAAATCGAAGACCTGATTCGTGCCGAGCAGCAATTGGCCGACAGCACCTTCAGTAGCCTGACTCGCGACAGCCTGTATGCGCTCAAGCGCAAGGGCTTTTCCGATGCCCGCCTGGCACAGCTGCTGGGCGTGAAGGAAGCGGACGTGCGCGGCAAGCGTGAAGAGCTGGGTGTGCTGCCGATCTACAAGCGGGTGGATACCTGCGCGGCGGAATTCGCCACGGATACGGCCTACATGTACTCCAGCTACGATGAAGAGTGTGAGGCCAACCCCACCGACCGTGACAAGATCATGGTCATCGGTGGTGGCCCCAACCGGATTGGCCAGGGCATCGAGTTCGATTACTGCTGTGTGCACGCGGCGTTTGCCATGAAGGACGACGGTTACGAGGCCATCATGGTCAACTGTAACCCGGAAACCGTGTCCACCGATTACGATACTTCCGATCGCCTGTACTTCGAGCCGGTGACGTTGGAAGACGTGCTGGCCATCGTGGCGAAAGAAAAGCCCAAGGGTGTGATCGTCCAGTACGGCGGGCAGACCCCGTTGAAGCTGGCCCGTGCCCTGCAGGCTGCCGGCGTGCCGATTATTGGCACCCCGCCGGATGCCATCGATGAAGCGGAAGATCGCGAACGCTTCCAGCAGATGGTCAACAAGCTTGGTCTGAAGCAGCCGCCCAACCGCACCGCCCGTTCCCTGGAAGACGGTGTGCGTCTGGCGGAAGAAATCGGTTATCCGCTGGTGGTGCGCCCCTCCTATGTATTGGGTGGCCGTGCCATGGAAATCGTGTACAGCGAAGCGGAGCTGCGTAACTACATGATGAACGCGGTGTCCGTGTCCAACGATTCGCCGGTGCTGCTGGATCGCTTCCTGGATGATGCCATCGAAGTGGATGTGGATGCGGTCTGCGACGGTACCGATGTGGTTATCGGTGGCATCATGCAGCACATTGAACAGGCCGGCGTGCACTCCGGTGACTCCGCCTGTTCGCTGCCGCCGTACTCGCTGGATGAGGATGTGCAGGATGTGATGCGCCAGCAGGCTGCCGATATGGCGCTGGAGCTGGGTGTGGTCGGTTTGATGAACGTGCAGTTCGCCGTGAAAAGCGGTGAGGTGTATGTGCTGGAAGTGAATCCGCGTGCCTCGCGGACGGTGCCGTATGTGTCCAAGTGCATTGGTGTGTCCCTGGCGAAAGTGGCCGCCCGTTGTATGGCCGGCACCAGCCTCAAGGAACAAGGCTTCACCAAAGAGGTCAAACCGCAGCACTATTTCGTGAAAGAAGCGGTGTTCCCGTTTGCCAAGTTCCCGAAAGTCGATCCGATCCTGGGCCCGGAAATGAAATCCACCGGGGAAGTCATGGGTGTGGGAGCGACCTTCGCGGAAGCCTTTGGCAAGGCATCCCTGGGTGCAGGCGAAAAGCTGCCGGAATCGGGTACGGCCTTTATTTCCGTGCGTGAAGTCGACAAGCCTGCGTCTGTTGAAGTGGCTCGGATGTTGATTGAGCGGGGCTTCAGCCTGGTTGCCACCAAAGGCACCGCCAAGGTGCTGGGTGAGGCTGGTCTTGAAGTGAAGGTGGTGAACAAGGTGCTGGAAGGGCGTCCGCATATTGTGGACATGATCAAGAACGACCAGATTGCCCTGATCGTGAATACCACTGAAGGCAAGCAGGCGACCCGTGATTCGTTCGCGATTCGTCGCTCGGCGCTGCAACACAAAGTGTTCTACACCACGACCATCGCGGCCGCCCATGCGGTGTGTCAGGCGCTGGGGATCAGTGGTGAACCCACTGTTCGTCGCTTGCAGGACCTGCACGCAGAAATGAAATAAATCGTCGTCGGGAGCGCTCGGAGCAGGGTGCTCCGGGCGGTTCCGTTAGCAGCGCCTTTTATTTTGCGCCTGTTAAAAGATACGAGGATAACTATGCAACGTGTACCGATGACCGCCAAGGGTGCCAAAGCCCTGCGCGAGGAACTGGAAAAACTGAAAAAAGAAGATCGCCCGCGGATTTCTGCTGCGATTGCAGAAGCCCGTGAGCACGGCGACTTGAAAGAAAATGCCGAGTATCACGCTGCCCGCGAACAGCAGGGGTTTTGTGAAGGCCGCATTGGCGATATTGAAGGCAAGCTTTCCAATGCGCAGATCATCGATATTCAGACTATCGAANATACCGGCAAGGTGATTTTTGGTGTGACCG
>NZ_LWFX01000982.1:0-4059 GCF_001635175.1 Alcanivorax sp. HI0083
ATGTGGCGTCCTGCCAACCGTCCTGCGTGCCGCGTCTCCTATACAGTGCTACTCTATGCAGCCTGACTTGATAGCAGCCTTGGCGCTGCAGCGGCAGGGGAGATTCGCCATGACTGCCGTCATCCAAACAAGGGTTTTTGCATGCAACGTCTGATGAACAAACGGGTCCTGCTGGGCGTCACCGGCGGCATTGCCGCCTATAAAGCCGCTGATCTGGTACGTCGGCTGCAGGATGTGGGCGCACAAGTACGGGTGGTCATGACCCAGGGCGCCTGTGAATTCATCACCCCGCTGACCATGCAGGCCCTGTCCGGCCACCCGGTCCACACCACCCTGCTGGACCCCACCGCCGAAGCGGCCATGGGCCATATCGAGCTGGCCCGCTGGGCAGACCTGGTGCTGATAGCCCCCGCGTCCGCCAACTTCATGGCCCGCCTGGCCCACGGCCACGGCAACGATCTGCTCACCACCCTGTGCCTGGCCACCGGCGCCCCCATCGCCATTGCCCCGGCCATGAACCAACAAATGTGGGCCGACCTCAGCACCCAGAAGAACCAGCTGATCCTGCAGGAAAAGGGCATCACCATTTTCGGCCCGGGCAGCGGCAGCCAGGCCTGTGGCGAAGTCGGCGCCGGGCGCATGCTCGAGCCACTGGAGATCATTCAGCAGGCCGCGGAAGTGTTCGACTACCAACTGCTCACCGGCAAGCATGTGGTGATTACCGCTGGTCCCACCCGCGAATCCATCGACCCGGTGCGCTACATCACCAACAAAAGCTCCGGGAAAATGGGCTTTGCGCTGGCCGAAGCGGCCGCCGAAGCCGGGGCCAGGGTCACCCTGATTGCCGGGCCAGTGTATCTGCCCACCCCATCACGGGTAGAGCGCGTGGATGTGGTACGCGCCGTGGACATGTACGAAACTTGCATGGACGTGGTGGAAAAGGGCTGTGATGTGTTTATCGCCACCGCCGCCGTGGCGGATTACCGACCCACCGTGACCGCCGACCACAAGATCAAGAAATCCACCGAGGAGATTCACCTGACGCTGGTGAAAAACCCGGACATCGTGGCGTCCGTGGCCGAGCACGCCAAGCGCCCCTTTACCGTGGGCTTTGCCGCGGAAACCCAGGACGTGATGGCCTACGCCCAGGGCAAACTGGTGAACAAGAAGCTGGACATGATCGCCACCAACGACGTGTCCGGCACCAACGTGGGTTTCAACAGCGACAACAACGCCCTCACGGTGATCTGGCCCAGCGGCCACAAGGTGCTGCCACTGGCCTCCAAGGCCCAGATCGCCAAGCAGCTGATCGAATTGATCGCGATAAGGTATAAAGATTGATAACGCCAGACGCCCGATGCGGGACGCCTGACAAACAGTAAAGTCTGCCGGACGCCAGACGCCAAACACCGGATCCACGTTGAAACGCCTGTTTTGATGTTTGTCTGGCCTCAGGCTTTTGGCGTCCGGCGTTTAATCAGGAACTGATCAATGAAACTGCAATACCGGGTACTCGACGCCCGCCTTGGCGACAGCATTCCTCTGCCTCATTACGCCACCGACGGCTCCGCCGGGCTGGACCTGCGCGCCATGGTCAAGGAACCGATGACACTGCAACCCGGGGATACCGAGCTGCTGCCCACCGGCATGTCCATTTTCATTGACGATCCGGGCTACGCCGGCATGATCCTGCCGCGCTCCGGTCTGGGCCATAAGCACGGCATCGTGCTGGGCAATCTGGTGGGGCTGATCGACTCCGACTACCAGGGCGAGCTGATGGTGTCCTGCTGGAACCGGGGGCAACAGCCCTTCACCCTGGAGCCCGGTGAGCGCATCGCCCAACTGGTGATCGTGCCGGTCATGCAGGTAGAGCTGGAGCAGGTGGAAAGCTTCAGCGCCAGCGAACGGGGCGAAGGCGGTTTCGGTCACAGCGGGCGGCACTGAGGCCCGACACAGAAAAACACCAGACAAACAACAACAACCACAGCAGCACAAGCACGCACCACAGCGCGCACCACGACCCAACCACAATAATACCGTGGCAGCGCCGGGCAAGCGGAGGGGATATGGGGAACAAGAACGACAACAAGCAAGGCAAGTCCACCAGCGCCATGAAGCAGCTACTGCCTCTGGTTGCCGCCGGCATCGTGGCCGTGGTCGCCGCCACCGGCTGCCTCTACGCCTACCAAGCCAGCCAGTTGCAGCCCGAGCAACAGAACGCCCAGGCCCGGCTGCTGGCCCAATCACTGGCCAGCCAGGCGAACAACACCATCCAGGCCTCCCGCCAGCAGCTGGAGATCCTCAGCGACCGCAACGATGTGAACAAGGCGCTCTCCGACGGCAACCTGTCCAGCTTTAACGTACACCAGAACCAGTGGCTTCCCGATGCCACCGTGCAGCTTGTTCCCCGTCGCGGCGCAGACACCGCCCAGTTCAGCTACACCGCCCAGGAACTGCTCAAGAACGTCCGCCTGGGGCAAGAACCCGGCCCGGTGATCATTGCCGGCAAAACACCTCAGCTGGTCATGGCCCGCGCCACCAAAAACCAGACCGGCACCCTGCTGCTCACCCAGTCTCTGGCCCCACTGGCCGCCACCCTGCGCACCGCCATGCCGGAAGGCAGCGCACTCAGCATAACCTACGGCGGCAGCCCCCTGTTCGATAACAAACAACAGGCCAGTGGCGGCACCGCCCAGGTCAGCCAGGGCCCGGTTCAGGTTACCCTGACCCTGCGCGCCCCCGACGACAACAGCCTGATCGTCGCCACCCTGGGCATCGCCCTGGGTGTAGTCGTCATCCTGCTGTGCACCCTGCTGGTGAACCGGCTGCTGACCCGGGCCCTGCGCCAGGACGCCGCCGAACTGATTCGCTACAGCGATGAGCTCACGCGCCAACCCGGCGTCACTGCCCGCGACCATTTTCATTTTCCGCTCTTCACCAGTGTCAACGAGGCCTCCGCCCGCCTGGCCAAAAAACTGCGCGACCGCGCCGGCCCCGCACGCCCCCAGGCCACCGCCAAACCCGATGCCCTGATAGTGGAAGAAAGCGACGACGACAGCATTCTGCTGATGGATGACGACAACGGCGGCGAGTCCCTGCCGGACAGTATTTTCCGCGCCTACGATATCCGTGGCGTGGCCGGCGACACCCTCACCGCCCAGGGCGTTTACCTGCTGGGCCGCGCCATTGGCACCGAAGCCGGCGAACAGGGCCAACAAACCGTGCTGGTGGCCCGCGATGGCCGCCTGTCCAGCCCGGAGTTAAGCCGCTCACTGATCAAGGGCCTGCTGGAATCCGGCCGCGACGTGGTCAACTTAGGGCTGGTGCCCACCCCGGTGCTCTACTACGCCACCGAAGTACTGGAAACCCAAACCGGCATCATGCTCACCGGCAGCCACAATCCATCGCAACATAACGGCCTGAAAATCGTCATGAACGGCGAAACCCTGCACGGCGATCGCATTCAGGCCTTCAAGCAACGCATCCAGAACAAGGCCTTCAGCGAAGGCAGCGGCCACGAAGAAGAGCGTGATATCAGCGACCGCTACCTGAACGATATCGCCAACGACATCGTGCTGGCCCGGCCCCTGAAAATTGCCATCGACTGCGGCAACGGCGTCACCGGCGAACTGGCCCCGCGGCTGTTCACCCAACTGGGCTGCGACGTGACGCCGCTGTACACCGAGATCGACGGTAACTTCCCCAACCACGCCCCGGACACCGGCAACCCGGACAACCTGGCCGACCTGATCCGTATCGTCCAGCAGGAAGAGCTGGACCTGGGCCTGGCGTTCGACGGCGACGGCGACCGCGTGGCCGTGGTCACCAACAGCGGCGAAATCATCTGGCCGGACCGCCTGCTCATGCTGTTCGCCAAGGACCTGCTCGGCCGCAGCCCCGGCGCCGACATCCTGTTCGACGTGAAATGCAGCCGCGCCCTGCCCGCCGTTATCCGCAAGAACGGCGGCCGCCCCTTGATGTACAAAACCGGGCACTCGCTGATCAAGGCCAAAATGAAGGAAAGCGGCGCCGCCCTGGCCGGTGAAATCAGCGGGCATA
>NZ_LWFX01000983.1:0-6735 GCF_001635175.1 Alcanivorax sp. HI0083
GGGCATCACGCGCATGTGGTGCTGGACCCTGCGATGGGTGTCTTGAACGTGATCGCTCCGGGGCAGCGCAGCCTGAACTTTGATTCGTTCTCGCCGGTGTACTCCCTGCATTTTGGCGATTACGGCGGGATGCTGGTGAAATGGCTGTACTTCGCCATGGGCTTGCTGGGGGCGTTGTTGTTTGTGTCCGGTAATGTGCTGTGGTGCGAGCGTCGCAGTGATCGCCAGGGGCCAAGCCGTGGATCGGCATTTCTGTTGCGCCTGACCCTTGGGCTTTGTTTCGGCGTTGTGATCGGCGTGGCGTGCAGTTTCCTGGTCAGCAAGGGGCTGCCGTATACGCCCTGGGCTGCCTGGGTGGCCACCGCAGAGCGAGCCATTTGTGGTGTGGTCGTCGTGCTGCTGGTGTTGTGGAGTTTGCGTGCCTCGCCGCTGCGGTTCAGTGGCCTGATGCTTACGGTGGCGCCGTTGTGTTACCTAGCGGTGCCGTTGTTGCAGGTGGTGCTGGAGGGTGGTCACGCTCTTGAAGCCGATAACCTTTTGATCAACGGTCTGTTGCTGCTAGTGGCGTCATCCCTGTGGGTGGTGCGCCGCCAGTTTCGCAAGCGTGTGCGTCTGGCTGAGCCCCATCCGCTCTGGGTGGGCAAGGTGACGCAGGGGCACCCCAAGCACCTTACCGAAACGGAACGGGAAGCGGTGAGCTGATTGCGCGAACCGTGTTGCAGCCGTACAGCGGCATAAAAAACGGCGCCCAGGGGCGCCGTTTTTTATTTGACGTGCCTGCGTCTGGAATCAGAAGCGGTACGTCGCCTGCAGGGCCAGGCCGTGAGCGCTGTTTTCGAAATCGGCGCTGTAGGAAATTGGCGTGCCAGAAAAGGTCTGGCTGACGCTGCCTTTCTCTTCATGGATGTAGGCGTAGGCCGCATCGAATGTCAGGTCTTCAGTGGGGCTCCAGCCAGCGCCCAAGGTGTAGATATCACGATCGCTCACCGGGATGCGGACGGTACGGTCAGCATCGCTGGTGGGGGATTCGTCATGAGCATAGCCTGCACGTAGTACCCATTTCGGGGTCAGCTGGTAGGCGCCGCCAACGGCAAATGCCCAGGTATCTTCCCAGTTCAGTTCTTCAGAGATTGTGCCGAACTGCGGCTGGAACATGGCGTTCAGGCCACTGTTCTCTACGTCAATGCCTTCCAGACGGCTCCAGCGGGTCCAGGTGGCGCCTGCGTACAGTGCCAGTGCGTCGGTGGCCTGGTAGCTGAAAGAGGTGTCAACGGACTCGGGCATGGTGATGTCTAATTTCGCATCATAGCTGCCGTTGATCAGGCCGCCGCCGGAGGCTGCTGGAATGCCAGAGATGGCGGTGTCGCCCTCCAGGGTATATTCCTGCTTAGAGTGGTAGGTGATGCCCCAGTCCAGGGTTTCGGTGAGAGAAAACAGGGCGCCAGCATTAAAGCCAACGGTTTCGTCGTCGCCTTCAATTTCTACTTTGGGGTCTGTGGCAGAACCGAAGGCCACGCCGGGCAGGTTGCTGGTCAGCTCGCCATCAATGCGGCTGAAGGTGGGGCCAAAGCCCACAGAAATACGGTCGTTGAACGCGTAGCTGACGGTGGGTTGAATGGTGACGACTTGAACCATGCTTTTCAGGCCGTTGTAACGACCCTGCCAACCGTCTTCATAATCGCTTTCCACACCGAACGGGGCGTACAGGCCGATACCAGCATGCCATTTGTCATTGAGAGGAGTGACATAGTAAGCAAAGGGCACGGTAGAAAAGGGCACCATGTCGCCATCGTTGGTGCCTGGCAGCGTGCCTTGGGCGTTGCTGATATCAGTGCTGGCATCAATAAAGGCCAGGCCGCCGCTGACTTCGGCGCGGTCCAGGCGGCTCATGCCGGCGGGGTTGCCGTACAGAGTGCTGGCGTTGATGGCGGTAGAGGCGCGGCCTGCGTAGGCAGAGCCGGCGCTGCTGGCGCTCTGTTCGTTCAGAGCCAGGCCATTGGCCATCACCTGGGTGGACGCAGCAGCAATCGCGGCTGCCAGCACGGCTTTGTTTGAATACTTCATGATAACTTTCCCGAGTTATGATTTTGCCGGCGCAAGTTAACATTCAGTCACAAAATATTACAGGCTGTTTATCGTCATAAGTGACCATAAATCGTGCAAAAAGCGACTATTTGCGGGAAACAGGATGTTTATTGACGTGAAGAGGATTCATATATAAAACCAGTGTTTACCTTGCATTGGGGTCCGCTTTCCTCAAGCGCTAATGGCCCGGGGGTCGCCGTCTTTACGTGGCTGTTGCTGCTTTCAGAGGTTCCCTAGACCTTTTCCCCTTTAGATGTCGGCTCACGGGAAAAAATGCCGATGATCGGCGTCCCCTGAGCCCGTAGAACCGGTTCGATATCCCGGTGCAGGGCGTGGTATTGGTAGAACGGCACCCGTGGAAACAGGTGATGGATGGAATGGAGGTTCTGGCCCAGCCAGAACCATTCCAGTGGCTTCATCCAGCGGGGCATGATCAGGCTGTTGGTGTTGCGATAACGCTCGCTCACCTTGTAAGGGTGATGGGGGCGATAGGCAAACCAGTAGGCGGTGAATAGACCGCCGGTGTAATAGCCCAGCAAGAGCACGGCCACGGTGCCGGGCTCGTCTACCATCGCCAGAAAGGCAACCCGCCAGCCCAGTGATACCACCAGCTCAGCGCAATAAATCAGCTTTTCCGTCAACGACGCACTGCCCCAGCTGTGTTGCACAAAAAAGGTATTCTGTACCCACTGGAAACGCAGCCCGGTGGTCAGCAGTCCTAATGGTCCTTTCTGCATCCCGCTGATAATAAAGTCAGGATCCTTGTCCGGCTGGTTGGTATAGCGGTGGTGGGTGAAATGCTCGATGCGGTGCGAGGCGTAGGGGATCGCAATAATGGGCGCCACCAGATAGCCACACAGATCATTGAGCCACTTGCGGCGGTCATTCTGGCCGTGAATATTGCCGTGGGCGGCTTCGTGCAATGGGGTATAAGACATGTAGGTTAGGGCTGCCACCAACACAAAGGCGCTCCAGGCGGGCAGGGTGCCATTGGCAAACAGTGCCAGAGTGGCAATAAAGGCGGCCACCACAGCCGCCGTCAGCACGATTGTTGGCCAGGCGGTTTTCCCCATATAGTGCTTGGCGCAGGCAATGGCCTGCTTGTTCAATGTGGCGGCGTCCATGGTGTTGCCTTTTGTTGGTATCATCAGGGTAAACACTACGTTGACGGCACTGAAACCAGAATAGCTACCGTGGCCAATCGCCCTGCAGAAGTGGCCAGGGTGGACGGGGCGGGCCGACGGAACAGGCAATGCAGCATTCAGACGACACACTCCATCCGGTGGCCATCAGCCAGGTCATGCTCAACTTTGCCCAGCGCAATGGCATCGATCAGCAGATCTGCCTGCTCGGCACGGGCATTTCGGAAACTGAGTTGTCCAGTGGTGAGGGGCTGGTGACGCGGACCCAGGAAATGCGCCTGATCGAAAACCTGATGCTGGCGCTGCCGGAAGCGGGAGTGGGCGGCTTTGAGCTGGGCCTGCAATACAACCTGGCCACCTTCGGCGTGTGGGGGTTTGCCCTGCGTACCTGTAAAACCCTGCGTGAGGCCGTTGCGTTGGGTCTGCGTTACTTGCCGCTAAGCACCGCCTACTGCTGTATTACTGTTTGTGAGGATGGTGAGGCTTTCGGTGTGGTTTTTGACCCGGACCCGATTCCCCCGCACCTGCGCCAGTTTCTTCTTGAGCGCGACATGGCTACCGCTCTCAACCTGGTCAGGGAAATCACTTTTCAAGGGGTGGAATTCAAGGGGGTCGAGTTCACCGGTGAACCGGATGTCAGTGCCTCTGCCATTGAAAGCCTGTGTGGCATCGCTCCTGCCTTTCATGCCAGTGCCAACCGCATTCTGGTCAACCGCGCTGGCGCCGGTCAGCCGTTCCCCGGTTACGATCCGGTACTTACCCGCATGCTCGAACAGCAATGCCAGAAGCGTATGGATACCGTGGAAAACAGCGGCCTTGCCGGCAAGGTTCGGCAGAAACTGCTCGGTGAACTGGGCCTGGGGGCCACTCTCAATGACATGGCCAGCGAGCTGGCCCTCTCCACTCGCAGCCTGCGCCGCAAACTGGAACAGGAGGGCGCCAGTTACCGGGATCTGGTCGAAGAAGAACGTCGCCAACTGGCGCTGCAATTACTGAACACCACTACCATGAAGATCGAGGAATTGGCGGCCCATTTGGGATACACCGATGCCGGAGGCTTCGTGCGTGCCTTCCGTCGTTGGCAGGGATGTTCGCCCAGCGCGTATCGAGAGAAGGCGTAGGATGTCCCGCGGATTTTTTGTGACCCATAAAAAAGGGCCTCCCACATTTGGAAGGCCCTTTTTAGATGGCACGCCCGAGAGGATTCGAACCTCTGACCTTTGCCTCCGGAGGGCAACGCTCTATCCAGCTGAGCTACGGGCGCAAAACTTGAAGAACTTGGGGTTCAACGGGCGCGAATGATAGCGGGTTGCGGCGGTCTCGTCCATGGATTGGGTGCATCCTGTGTCGGGATCGCTATAATCGGCGCGCCGGGAGCGCCTTCCGGTATCCGAGTATAAGCAGACTGTCTCTTTGCGGGTTTCCGACAGCGCTGTTTTCCTGACGAGCCCGTGCCTGCTTTCGGTAACTGTGCCGTGGCGGGCAAGTGTGTTGGAGAAACAGCATGAATCTGTACTGGGTGGTATTGCTGCTGGCGGTCATCGTGGAGATCGCCTGGGCCATGAGTCTCAAGTGGATCCAGATTAACCCCGGGGTGCTGTCAATCGGCTCCTCGTTGGTGCTTACCGGTTTGAACATGTTGATGCTGTCTTATGCCATGCGCGGCATTCCCGTGGGTACGGCCTATGCGATCTGGACAGGCCTTGGCGCAGTGGGCATCACGCTGCTGGGGATCGTTTTTTTCAAGGATCCGGCCAATGCCTCGCGACTGGCCTTTATGGCGCTGATTGTGGTGGGTGTCATTGGTCTGAAGCTGACCAGCGGGCCAGCCTGAGCGTTGCGCCAGCGGCATGGCAGGCGATGAAGCATTGGACGTGCCCCCGGTTTTGGTGTCGAATCGTTCGTTTGGGCATTTTACAATCTTTTCCCGCTAATCCGTTGGTAGATCGGTACCCTTTGCGGGCAGATGTCGGCCTGCAACAGATGGAGTTTAACCGTGCGCATTGCTTATCTCGAAGATGACATGGCTCAGGCAGAGCTGGTCACTCACTGGCTCAAAGAGGCTGGCCATAATTGTATCCACATGGCCAGCGGACGTGAATTCATGTCCCTGTTACGGCGCGACACCTTCGATATTCTGGTGCTCGACTGGGAAGTGCCGGACATGAATGGCTACGCCGTGCTGGAAGAAGTACGTGCCAGTGGTAACCGCACCCCGGTGTTGTTTGCGACCCAGCGTGATGATGAATCATCGATTGTTGGCGCGCTCTCCCAGGGGGCGGATGACTACATGGTGAAACCGACCAAGCAAGCGGAATTGCTGGCCCGTATCAGCGCTCTCGGGCGCCGGGCAGGGGTATCGGAAATGGATGAAGAAACAGCCCTGAGTGTGGGCCCCTGGACCGTGGATCGGTCCCGACGTCAGATCCTGCTGGATGAAGACGCGATTAAACTGACAGACAAGGATTACGAGCTGGCCTGCTATCTGTTCCAGAACGTGGGCAAGCTGATGAGCCGAGCGCACCTGTTGGAGAAGGTTTGGGGTATCATGACGCCGATCGAATCGCGCACGGTTGACGTGCATATCAGCCGGATTCGACGTAGCCTTCATATTCGCCCTGAACGGGGTTACCGAATCAAAACGGTGTACCAGCACGGTTATCGTCTGGAGCCGATCGAAGAATAAAATCATGAACAGGTTCTGAGGACACATCTATGAGGGTCTGGTTGAGCACGGCTATGATGCTGTGCCTGCTATCAACGGCCTGGGCCGGGGATGACTGGCATTACACCTTGCGCCCTGGCGATTCTCTCTGGAAAGTCTGTCAACAGTTTGCCCAGTCGCCGCAAACCTGCTGGGGCGAACTGGCTCGCCATAACGGGCTCGACAACCCTCACTCCCTGCGTCCCGGTAATACCCTGAAGGTGCCGATTAGCTGGCTTAAAGAAAAACCCATTCCGGCCACTGTGGATGCGATTACCGGTGAGGTAATGCTGTATCCGGCCAGGGGAGGGGAGCCCCGTCAGCTGCAAAACGGTGATGCGGTGGCGTTTGGCGACGCCCTGGAAACAGCCGCAAAAAGCAGCGCCCGGCTGCGTTTTGCTGACCAGTCGGAAGTCTACATCAAGCCCGCCAGCCTGCTGGTGGTGACTCGCTATCGTCGCTTCCTGGATCAGCAGAACGAACGCACCGAGCTGCGTTTGCAGCGCGGCAATATCCGTAACAGCGTCAGCCCCCGGCAAAGCGATGAAGCCTCTTTCGAAGTCTATACGCCGGGCGCGGTGGCGGCGGTCCGTGGCACGGAGTATTACCTGGGTGTGGATGGCGCCGAGACCACTCGAAACGAAGTGATTGAAGGGCGTGTGGATGTGGGTGCCCGCGGCACCGACCGCCAGATCAACGGTGGCTACGCCACGCTGGCCCGCCTGGATGAACCGCCCATTGAGCCGGTGGCGTTGCTGCCGGCGCCGGCCGTGGAGGTCAGCCCGTCGCACACCGGGGTGGTGG
>NZ_LWFX01000984.1:0-2951 GCF_001635175.1 Alcanivorax sp. HI0083
GAATCGTTCTCATTACAGAATGTGTTGATCAGACACCGGGCTGACGGGGGGCCCATAGTGGGTAGGGAATGCCGGCCAGTCGATTGATTACGAAGGCCTGGCCAACCAGCAGGGCCACCGCGCTGAGCAATACCGGCAGCTGCTGCAGTTCGTGCATCAGCCCCAGTGACATAATCAGCGCAGTCGCGCCGGCGGGCGGGTGGGCGACCCGGAACAGAATCATCAGTGCGCTGGTGAGCCCCAGCGACAGGCCGGCAGCGGCCACCCGTGACCATTCAACGCCGGTGATAAAGGCGGCCGGTGCATCGTGCAGGCCGCATAACCACAGTGATGCCCACCCACACAGGGCACCAATCAGATGACCGCTGAGTACATTGCGAGGGGAAGCTGCTTCCGCCAGGGGCAGGTGGAACAGCAGGAAGGCCGTCGCACCCAGTGAGGGAAAGATAAACGCTTGCTGGGTCACCAGCGCCACACTGGCGATCAGCGCAATGCTGAGGCCGCCGTTGACCAGGTTGAACAGCGCCAGCACGACGCGGGGATTAAAGCGCTCACTCATGGTTTCCAGATGCAGCTGCCGCAACAGTCCACCGACCAGTTGTTGGCGGAGCTGATCACTTTCCTTACTCATGGTGCGCACTAATCCGGGGCAGAAAAAGAGCGCGCATACTAAGGCCTTGCGGCCGCTTGGGCAATTATGGTGCATTTTTTGCGACAAGCGGGTGTGGCGGATAGCGGGCGGCTTCATCAAGGTGTGGCAACGGTTTTTTAACAACGCAGGCCAGGCAAATCCGCTAGCATGAGCCAAGACAAAAAAGGAGATCGGTGTGGACGGATTTTTCTCGCAGGCGCTGGTGTTGCTGGGGGCGACACTGGTGTTGTTGCCGTTGTTTCAGCGGCTGGGGCTGGGCAGCATCCTTGGCTACCTGGCGGCCGGTATCGCCGTAGGGCCGCTGGGGTTTGGCCTGGTCAGTGGCGGTAACGATGTGCTGCATTTTGCCGAGCTGGGGGTGGTGCTGATGCTGTTTCTGGTGGGGCTGGAACTGGCCCCACAGCAGTTGTGGGCGCAGCGTCGCCGCCTGGTGGGGCTGGGTGCCAGCCAGATGGTATTCAGCGCGCTGTTGTTGGCTGGCGGGTTTTGGCTGGTGGGTTTCAGCACCAACCAGAGCCTGGCCATCGGCGCCACGCTGGCGCTGTCGTCCACGGCCTTTGTAGTGCAGATGCTGGTGGAGAACAATCAGCTGGGTACCCCGCAGGGCCGCTCCGCGTTTTCCATTTTGCTGTTTCAGGATCTGGCGGTGATTCCCATCTTGCTGCTGTTGCCGGTGTTGGCCGGCGCCCAGGCCGGGGAAGGTAGCCCGCAATTGCTGGCGGGCCTGGCGGCACTGGTGGCCATGGTGCTGGCGGGCAAGTATGCGCTGAACCCCTGGCTGGGCTGGCTGGCCAAGCTGCGCAACCGGGAGTTGATGACCGCCAGTGCGCTGATGCTGGTGCTGGGGTCTGCGGCGCTGATGGAGCACCTGGGCCTGTCCATGGGGCTGGGTGCGTTTGTGGCGGGTGTGCTACTGGCCAACTCGCCCTACCGGGAACAATTGGAAACCGACATTCAGCCCTTCAAGGGGCTGCTGCTGGGGCTGTTCTTCCTGGCGATCGGCATGACCATGGACCTGCGTTTGCTGTTGGACCACCCGGGTAACATTGCCCTCTTCCTGGTGATGCTGCTGGGTCTGAAGGCGCTGGTGCTGATAGTGATCAGCCGCCTGCGCGGTGGTGAGTGGCGCAGTACCTTCATGTTCGGCATTTTGCTCAGCCAGGGCGGGGAGTTCGCCTTTGTGCTGCTGACCCAGGCGCAAACCTTGAACCTGCTCGACCCGGCCATCGCCGGGCAGCTCAATCTGGTGGTGGCATTGTCCATGGCGTGCACACCGTTATTGCTGAAGCTGATGGCGATGTTGTGGCCCAAGGCGAGTAGCAAGGGGCCACGCAAGGATCTGGAAGAAGAAAGCATGCCTGCGCACCACCCCCAGGTGGTGATTGCCGGGCTTGGCCGCTTCGGGCAGATCACCGCGCGGATTCTGGTGGGGCGCCAGATTCCCTTCACCGCACTGGATTCCGACCCGGATGAAATCGATATGCTGCGGCGCTACGGCAACGAAGTGTACTTTGGCGATGTAACCCGGCTCGATCTATTGCACAACGCGGGCCTGGAGCATGCCAAGGTGCTGGTGCTGGCGGTGGACGATGTGGACGCCTCCCTGAAAGCCGCCGAACTGGTACGCCACCACTTTCCCAGCGTGACCATTGTGGCTCGCGCCCGCGACCGCTATCACGCTTACAAGCTACATGCCCTGGGCGTGGATCAAGTGATTCGGGAAAGCTTTGAATCTGCCCTGCTCAGTGCCCGCCTGACGTTGATGCAGCTGGGCGTTCCCGAATCCACCGCCATTGATCTGGTACGCAGCTTCCGGGATCTGGATGAGCGCCTGCTGCTGGAACAGATTGAGCATCGTGCCGATGTGGACATGCTGGTGGAAACCAATGCCAAAGGCCGGGCGGAATTGCAGTCGTTGCTGTCGGAGGGAAAGCCGTAGCGGTGTCATACAGCAATCAGTATTGAGAATAGTTTGCACCTGCATTACTATCCCGGCCCAAGTTTCCGGTCTGCCGCGCTGACGAAAGGGACGTTATTGGCGGCAAGGCTCCGAAGGCCGGGGGATCGCAGAATATTAGCCACAGGCACTACCATGATCATCTATGCTCGCGTTTTGAGTCGCTCCCTGGCGGCTTCCCTGCTGCTGTGTCCGCTGGTCTCCACGGCCGCGCAGACTGATACCGACAACAGTGTCCACGAAATTCCTGAAGTGACGGTCAACGCTGAAAGCAACCAGGGTACCCTGGCAGATACCTCGGAGAGCTACGCCCCGAAAACCCCGGTGAGTGCGCCCACCGGC
>NZ_LWFX01000985.1:0-2372 GCF_001635175.1 Alcanivorax sp. HI0083
AAAACCAACACTATAGGCCACCAACAGATAGCCGAAATATCGCAGGTAGCTGCCGAATGTCAGCGCTTCGATCTTGCTCATGGCGATCACGCCGGCGGCGGAGCCGATGACAAGAAGTGCGCCACCCACCCCGACCGAATAGGTCAGCGACAGCCACTGGGCCAGGTTCATTTCGATGCCGGAATTGAGCAGGGCGGCGGTGAGCGGCACGTTGTCAAACAGGGCCGACGCCAGGCCCACCAGGAAGTTGGCGGCCACCGGTGGCATCACGTCATACAGTGCCGGGAAGTAGGCCAGCATTCCCAGTTCCTTGAGCATGCCGACCAGCAGCAATACGCCCAGGAAAAACAGCAGGGTGTCGAACTCGATCTTGCGAATGTATTCCAGAATCGGTTCGTCCTTGTTCAGGAACTGCACCACCATGAACATCAAGGACAGGCCGAACAGGAAACACAGCACCGGCGGAATGCCGAAGGCCACGTTGGCGGCGATGGTGCCGACAATGGTGGCGAAGAACAGCAGGGCGATAACCTTGTCGCCGCGCTCGATGGCGCTGCTTTTTTTCTGGATATGCACCTCGCCACTGAGTCCCAGAGAGAGCATCAAGGCGAGCACGGCCACGGCGCCGGCGGCGGGCAGGCTGAGCAGCAGCAGGTCCGGAATTTCCACTTTGCCGGCCAGGAAGATCATCAGCGTGGTGACATCGCCGGTGATCAGGGCAGTGCCGCCGGCATTCACCGAGAACACCACCAGCACCACGTAGCGCATCAGTTTCTTCGCCGGCAGGTTCAGATTCATCAGCACGGCGATGCACACCAGAGTGGCGGTAATGTTGTCGGCCATGGAGGAGAACAGAAAGGCAAACAGGCCGGTGAGCAGCATCAATTTACGTTCGCTGATGTGTTCGGGCAGCAGCTTGTTGACCAGGCTGTCGATAATGCCCTTACCGGACAGGTAGGCCACAAAGGTCATGGCGGCCATCAGGAACAGCCACAGGGTAGCAATATCCAGCAGGTTTTCATTCAGGCTTTCCATCAGCGCGTCGTGACTGAGGTGGGCCGGCGGGGCAATAAAGAACAAAAGCCAGGCGAATGACCCGAAAAACAGGGTGGTTTTCGCTTTATCAATATGAACGATGTCTTCGACGACGATGGACAAAAAGCCCAGCGCCACCAGGATCAGCAAAACGGTAGTCATAACGGGCGACTCGCACTATGGGCAGAGAGTGAAGAGTGGAGGGCGGCGCTATTCTAGGCGTTTTGTGAACAGTGTTCACCGGAAACGGCCTGTTTATCCCGAAGAATCCGATGAATTACGGTGAAAAAAACGCAGGGAATGTGCAAATTTTGCACGCACCCCTTTAAAAAGATGAGAATAATTCGCATTATGTGCGCCCAGACTGTTTCCGCGCCGGCTCTGATCTGCGCGTTTGCTTGTGATGTTTGATCTGATCGAGGAATTTTCATGCTGACCCGCCTGTCCACCGGAGGCCTGTTGCTGGCCTCCCTGTTTCTGTCTGCCTGTAGTGACGAACCGCAATCCACGGATGCAGATGTGGCCCCGGCTTATGATGATGCCCTTGGCAGGCAGGTGGTTAGCCACTATGGCGATGTGGCCTTGGCGACGTATAGCGATGCGTTGGCCGGTGCCTGCGAGTTGAAAACGCAGATCGGCACGCTATTGGCCGCGCCCACCGAGGCCAACCTGGCCGCCGCCCGCGATGCCTGGCGTGCCGCGCGGGTGCCCTACATGCAGACTGAAGTATTCCGCTTCGGCAATGCTGTGGTGGATGAATGGGAAGGGCAGGTGAATGCCTGGCCGCTGGATGAAGGCCTGATCGATTACGTGAACGAGGACTATCAGGCGGTGATGGGCAACCCCGGTGCCCGCGCCAATATTATTGCCAGCGAGTCATTGAAAATCGGTGAACAGACCCTGGACCTGAGCGACCTGAACGCGGAACTGTTGGCCAGCCTCAACGAACTGGGCGGTTCCGAGGTGAACGTGGCTACCGGTTACCACGCCATTGAATTCTTGCTGTGGGGCCAGGACCTGAACGGCACTGACGCCGGTGCCGGCCAGCGCCCGGCAACGGATTTCGCCACCGGCCCGGACGCAACGGGTGGTCATAACGAGCGTCGGCGCGAATACCTGTCGGTAGTGACCGATCTGCTTATCGACGATCTGGAAGTGATGGTGGATGAATGGCGACCGGGTGAAGAAAATTACCGGGCCGAACTGGAAGCGGACAGCGTGGAAAACGGCCTGCGCAAGATGCTGTTCGGCATGGGCAGCCTGTCGTTGGGCGAGCTGGCCGGCGAGCGCATGAAAGTGGCGCTGGCGGCGCACTCCCCGGAAGACGAGCACGACTG
>NZ_LWFX01000986.1:0-7002 GCF_001635175.1 Alcanivorax sp. HI0083
TTCCGGGGTGTGGCGCCCCAGAAAGATGGCGCCGGCATGACGAATGTTTTTCGCCCACTGCTCCGCGTCATCAATGGATAACTCCAGGTGTTCGGAGGCGATGCGGTTGGCAATGTCGATGGCCTGATCCAGGTCGCTGACCTGAATCAACGCGCCGCGGTTTTTCATGGACGTGCGGATAATGGTTTCCCGCTCCAGGGTCGCCGCCAGCGTTTCCATGGATTCGGCCACCTGTTGCAAGAACGCCGCATCCGGGGATACCAAAATGGCCTGGGCTTCTTCGTCGTGCTCTGCCTGGGAAAACAGATCCATGGCGATCCAGTCCGGGTCGGTCTTGCCGTCGCAAACCACCAGAATTTCCGAGGGGCCGGCAATCATGTCGATACCGACTTTGCCGAACACCTGCCGCTTGGCTTCGGCCACATAGATGTTGCCGGGGCCAACGATTTTGTCCACCGCCGGCACGGTTTCCGTGCCGTAGGCCAACGCGGCCACCGCTTGCCCGCCGCCCAGGGTAAAGAGCTTGTCGACACCGGCGATGGCCGCTGCCGCCAGCACCATGTCATTGATGATGCCGTCCGGGGCGGGCGAGACCATGATGATTTCGCCCACGCCGGCCACCTTGGCCGGCAGCGCATTCATCAATACGGAACTCGGGTACGCCGCCTTGCCACCGGGTACGTAAATGCCCGCGCGGTCCAGTGGCGTCACCTGCTGCCCCAACAAGGTGCCGTCGGCTTCGCGGTAGTGCCAGGAATCCTGCTTCTGCTTTTCATGGTAACGACGCACGCGCTCGGCAGCGGCTTCCAGGGCCTCACGCTGCTCGACAGGAATGCGCGCCAGTGCGGCTTGCAACTGGGCGTGATCCACCACCAGTTCACCCATGCCTGACACGTCACGACGGTCAAAGCGGTTGGTGTATTCCACCAGTGCCGCATCGCCACGCTTGGCCACATCCTTGAGGATGCCACGCACACGATCCGCCACTTCTTCGTCGCGCTCTTCCGACCAGGCGGTGAGCGCAGCCAGCTTGGCATCGAAATCCGCATCTTGGGCGTTAAGCCAGGTGGTTTCCATGATCTCTCTCGTTCAACGCAACAGGCCTGCACGCATCCAGCCACCCGCGTGACCGCGTGAAGCGTGTTGCATGCAAGCGTTAACTTACTCCGCTTTTACCCCGCTTTGCGGGACGCCACTGCCTCGGCCAGCTTGTCGAGGATCGTCTGGATATCACTGTGACGGGTCTTCATGCTGGCCCGGTTGACGATCACACGGGTAGAAATGTGGGCGATCAGCTCGGTGGGCTCCAGGCCGTTGGCGCGCAGGGTATTGCCGGTATCAACAATATCCACGATGCGGTCCGCCAGCCCCACCAACGGGGCCAGTTCCATGGCGCCGTACAGCTTGATCACTTCTGCCTGCTTGCCCTGCTGGGCGTAGTAGGCCTTGGCCACATTCACAAACTTGGTGGCCACGCGCAGGCGGCTGCCGGTTTCCGGGGCGTCCTTCATGGCCGCCACCATCAGTTTGCAGCGGGCAATATCCAGATCCACCGGCTCAAACACCCCGTCGCCACCGTGCTCCATGAGCACGTCTTTGCCGGCCACACCGATATCCGCCGCGCCATGCTGCACATAGGGGGGCACGTCTGTGGCGCGGATGATGATGATTTTCACGTCGTCACGGGTGGTGTCGAAAATCAGTTTGCGTGAGGCCGCCGGGTCTTCCAGCAGCTCAATGCCTGCGACTTTCAGCAGCGGCAGGGTTTCCTTGAGAATGCGCCCTTTGGAGAGGGCGATGGTCAATGGCTTGCTCATCACAGATCCCGATCCGATCAGCGTGGTACGCGACGGATGATCGCGCCCAGCGATTGCAGTTTCTCTTCAATGCACTCGTAACCACGATCAATATGGTAGATGCGGTCCACGGTGGTATCACCGGACGCCGCCAACGCGGCGATCACCAGTGAGGCCGAGGCGCGCAGGTCCGTGGCCATCACCGGCGCACCGGTAAGCTGCTCGACACCCCGGCAAATGGCGGTGTTTCCCTGCACTTCGATGTCCGCGCCCATGCGGTTCATTTCCTGCACGTGCATGAAACGGTTTTCGAAAATGGTTTCGACAATGGTGCTGGTGCCTTCGGCGACCAGATTCAGGGCCATGAACTGGGCCTGCATATCCGTGGGCATGGCCGGGTACGGTGCGGTGCGCAAGGACACGGCCTTCGGGCGGCGCCCTTCCATGTCCAGCTCGATCCAGTCGTCGCCGACGGTGATTTTCGCCCCGGCTTCTTCCAGCTTCTGCAGCACCGCATCGAGAATACCCGGCACGGTGTCCTTGGTCTTGATGCGGCCACCGGTGATGGCGGCGGCAATCAGGTAGGTGCCGGTTTCGATACGGTCAGCAACGACCTGATGGTGGCAACCGGTTAGGCGCTCAACCCCTTCAATGACAATAGTGTCAGTGCCGGCACCGCTAATCTTGCCGCCCATGGCATTGATGAAGTTGGCCAGATCCACCACTTCCGGCTCACGGGCTGCGTTTTCCAGGTAGGTGGTGCCGTCGGCCAGCGCCGCCGCCATCATCAGGTTTTCGGTACCGGTTACGGTGACCACATCCATAACGATGCGAGCGCCCTTCAAGCGGCCGTCCACACTGGCATTCACGTAGCCATTGGCCACTTCGATCTCGGCCCCCATGGCTTCCAGGCCACGCAGGTGAATATCCACCGGACGCGAGCCAATGGCACAACCACCAGGCAAGGAAACCGACGCCTTGCCGAAATGCGCGACCATGGGGCCAAGCACCAGGATCGACGCGCGCATGGTTTTCACCAGCTCATAGGGCGCGGTCAGTTCCTTGATGGTGGTGGCGTTCACTTCCACATTCATGCGGTCATCGATCACCACATGGACACCCATCCGGCCGAGTAATTCGATCAGGGTGGTCACATCCTGCAGGTGCGGCAGATTTCCCACCGTCACCGGCTCATCAGCCAGCAGCGTGGCCGCCAGAATCGGCAGTGCCGCATTCTTGGCTCCGGAAATACGAATGTCGCCGTCGAGCCGCTGGCCGCCGGTGATGATCAATTTATCCATGAACAGTCTCTAGATGGTTGCGTTCTTCCAACCCGTTTTCGGCCTGTGGCCGGGGTCAGGACAGGCCCTGATTCTGGGCTTTTTCCCACTCCGCCGGAGTAAAGGCAAGAATCTGCACGGCATGGATGGTGTTGCTTTTGATCTGCTCGTCGATGGTGGCATACACCAGCTGCTGGCGTTTCACCGGCATCAGGCCGGCAAAGGCCTCTGACACCACACGAATCTGGAACCGGTCACCGCCGCCTTCCACTGCCACATCGGCATTGTCAAAACCGGCATCAACCAATGCCTGAACTTCTTCCGGATTCATCTTTGCTCCTCATCAGGGCCTTGGTCAGGCCCAAACAGCACTGGAGCGGCCTGCAGCCGCTCCATCAAATCGTCATCAAGGGCGTAATAATACGCGAGCCCGCTGCCCCTTACCACGGCAGGCGGGTTCACTCGCCCTGTTTGGCCTCGTCGATGCCGGCATCAATCTTGGCATCCGCAGACCAGTTATCGATCACCTTGTCGATATCGTTGTACTGCTGCATCCCCTGGGCGAACTGACTCTTGAAGGTATCGCGCAGATCCAGGCCATTCACATACACATTGATCACTTTCCACTGATCATCACGCAGGAACAGGGTGTAGTAGATCGGCACCACCTGCCCGGAGTTGGTTTTCACCTCCATGCGCACCCTTGCATAGTCGCCTTTACGGTCGCCGTCCTGCATGGGCAAGGTTTCGATCTTCTGCCCGTCATACAGGGTGATGCCGGATGCGTAGGTGTTGATCAGGCTGTTTTTGAACACGTCCAGAAAACGGTATTTCTGCTCCTTGCTGGACGGGCCAAAGTAATCGCCCATGACCATGCGGGTAATGCGCTTGAAATCCACCAGGTCCGCCAGCTCTTCACGGACCAGCGCCTTGGCCTTGTCCGGATCCGCCTTGAGCGCCTCGCGCTCGGCCTCGATGCGGGATGTCATCCGTTCCACGGCGTCCGACACCACCTGGCGCGGATCGCTCTCGGCATGGGCCAATGTGGCCATGCCTGCCAACAGCAGCACCAGGCCGGCGTGCAGCCACGTTCGAATATACCGTTGCAAATGCATAGATTACTCCCTGTTAGTCTCCGGCGGTTTTACGGTGTTCTTTACCCCCTGTCCAGTCATCAACAGCGGCAACATCGTGAACCTTGATTGTTTTATTGGAGTCACAGAGTTCGATACGGTTCCCGCCGTAGAGACCAGGTTACCGATTTCGGGTCAACGTGAAGGGGGCAACCGGTGTATAATCGCCGCCAACGCCAAGGAGAACGCATGAGTCACGACCATATCAGCGTCGGTCAACGGGTACTGGATATCGAAGCCCGGGCCGTGGATGCCCTGAAAGACAGCCTGGACGCCAGCTTTTCTGCTGCCTGCGATCTGATGCTGAATGCCAAAGGCCGCGTGATCGTCACCGGCATGGGCAAAAGCGGGCATGTGGGCAGCAAACTGGCGGCCACCCTGGCCAGCACCGGCACCCCCTCTTTTTTTGTGCATCCCGGTGAAGCCTCCCATGGCGACTTGGGCATGATCACCCCGGACGATGTGGTACTGGCGCTCTCCAATTCCGGCGAAACCGCCGAGGTGCTGGCCATTCTGCCGGTGATCAAACGCAAGGGCACTGGCCTGGTTGGCATGACCGGCCGGCCGCAATCCGCGTTGGCCCAACTCTCCGACGTGCACCTGACCGTCGCCGTGGCAGAAGAGGCCTGCCCCCATAACCTGGCACCCACCTCCTCCACCACGGCAGCCCTGGCCATGGGCGACGCCCTGGCCATCGCCCTGCTGGAAGCCCGCGGCTTCACCCCGGAAGATTTTGCTCTCAGCCACCCCGGTGGCAGCCTGGGCCGTCGCCTGCTACTGAAAGTGGATGACATCATGCACGCTGGCGAACAGCTTCCCGTGGTCAGCACGGATACTTCACTCAGCGAAGCCCTTCTGGAAATGACCCATAAAGGCCTGGGCATGACCGCCGTCACCCACGACGACGGCACCCTGGCGGGCATCTTTACGGATGGTGACCTGCGCCGCATATTCGACCGGGACATCGATATTCGCAAAGCCACCATTGCCGAGGTCATGGTTACCGACCCGATCACCATCGCGCCGGGCCACCTGGCGGCGGAAGCCCTGCAAGTCATGGAGACCCGTAAAATCAACGGGCTAATGGTGTGCGATGATGCGGGCAAGCCCCTCGGCGCCTTCAACATGCAGGACCTGCTCCGTGCGGGGGTGGTATAAATGCCCATGCACTTTTCCTCCGTTGATGCCCAGAACCTGCGCCTGATGGCGTTTGACGTGGACGGCGTCATGACCGACGGCCGCCTGCTATTCGGCCCCCAGGGCGAAGAACTGAAAGTCTTCAACACCCTGGACGGCCACGGCCTGAAAAAACTGGCCGCCAGCGGCGTGACCCTGGCCATCATCACCGGGCGTAACTCCCCCATGGTGGCCAAACGCGCGGCAGACCTGGGCATTGAACACGTCATCCAGGGTCGCGAAGACAAAGGAGTGGCACTGGAAGCGCTGGCCGACTCACTGAACATCGCCGCCCATGAAACCGGTTATGCCGGCGACGACGAACCCGATGTGAGCGCGCTGCTCTGGTCCCGATTGAGTTTTGCCCCGGCCAACGCCCACGACTGCGCCAAAACCGCCGCCGATCACGTTACCGAGCGCCGCGGCGGCGAAGGCGCAGTGCGGGAAATCTGCGACGCCATTCTTGCCCTGCGGAGCCAGGCATGAAACGTCAAGGTCTATTAAGCGCCACCGGCATCCTGCTGCTGGGGCTGGTCATGCTGATGACCCTCCACGAGTGGGACAGCACCCTGCCCGGCCAGGACAATGCCGTGCTGGAGGCACCAGCAATCATTGCAGATAACGTTACCGCCCGGGCCTTCAGTGAAGAAGATGGCAGCCTGCAATACCATCTGACTGCGGACAATCTGGTGCAATTCGATCACAATCCGCTCACCGAAATGCAGGCCCCGGTGCTGGTCATGGCCAACGACAAGGGCAGCTGGACCATCACCAGCGAGCACGGCACCGTGGAAGACAACGGCGACCTGATTACCTTTCTCGGCAAGGTCAACGTGGACAACCCCACCCAGAAAGTGAACCTGGACACCGACGAACTGCGCTTCAACAGCGACACCAATATCGCCACAACACCCGGCGAAGTGGAAATGACATTCGACTCCGGCCAGACTCGTGCCGGCGCCCTGGAAGCCGATCTCGACAAGGGCATTCTGAACCTGAAACAAGGAGTGAAGAGTGAGTTTGAAGCACCGGCTTCATAGCACCCACCGCCTCGCCATACTGGCTTTGCTTGCCGCTTTGCCCATGGGCGCTCATGCCGCCCCCATGGAAGGCCCCATTCAGGTCACGGCGGACAGCGGCCGTTTTGAGCAGGATGCCGGCAGCGGTCTTTACCGTGGCAACGTGGAACTGATTCAGGGCAAACGCAAACTGTTTGCCGACGAAATGCGCCTGTTCACCAAAAATGGCGACCTGGTCCGGGTCGAAGCCAGCGGCACCCCGGTGCGCATGGAAGAAGGCGAAGGACTCAACGCCCATGCTGAAAATCTGGTGTACGACATCAAGGCCCGCACCCTGGTTCTCACCGGCGACGCCTACATTGAACACCAAGGCAACACCTTCGAAGGCGCCAAGGTGGAATACAGCCTCGATTCCAAGCGCGTGGATGCCAGCAGTGAAGGCGACCAGCGGGTTCGCCTGGTGATCCCCGCCGAGAATCAAACCCGCGAAACCAGCGGTGACGCCGACACCACCGGTGGCGATTCCAGCAACGAAAAAGACACCCCCAGTGAGGACAGCAACACCGCCTCACCTGATGCGGAGCCCAGCACACCATGA